>JBDSTQ010000180.1:0-7815 GCA_039928195.1 Sphingomicrobium sp. | reverse complement strand
CGCGGTGGGACGAGGCGCAGCAGGCGGCGACTGTCGCTGGCGCTGAAGCCGAAGCTGCGGGCGCTGCAGTCGGCAAGCTCCAAAGCTTGATAATCGAGGCGCAGTCGCAGCAGGAGGCGGCGGCGGTCGAACTTGCGGCGCGGCGTTCGGCTTTGCTGGAGGCGCGCGACCGGGGGCGCAGCCTGGCGCATGAACTGGCCACCGCCCGCGCGCGGCGCGACACCATGGTCCGGCGGCTGGCCGAGCTCGACAGGCTCAAGGCGGCGCAATCCAGCGAGACCGCCCGCGAGGAGGCGCTGCGCGACGATGCGGCGCGGGCGATCGCCACGCTCGACACCGAACGCGCGGCGATCGAGGCGCGCCTGAGCGACGGCGAGGCGCAGGCGGCGCGGCTCGCCGCCGACGTCAACTCGGCCGAACAGGTATCGCGCGCTGCAGAGGCCGAACTTGCCGGGTTGCTGGCCAAGGAAGCGGCGATGCGCGCCGAGCGGCGAGTGGCCGAAGCCGCGCTCGACGCGGCGCGGGCGCAGGCCGAGCGCACCGCCAATGACGCGGCGCGGATCGAGATCCAGATCAAGGCGCTCGGTGATGGCGGCGAGCATCGCATTGCCCGCGACGAAGCCGAGCGCGTCGCGGCCGAAGCGGCGGCGGCGCTGGCTGCTGCCGAAGCCGCGCTCGAGCAAGCCGACGCGGGCCGCGCGATCGCCGCCGAGCAGCGCGACTCGGCCGAGAGCGCCTTGGCCTCAGCGCGCGCGGGGCTCGCAGCGGCCTCGTCCGAACGCGCGGCGCTGGCCGAGGCGCTGGCGCAGGTCGGGGCGGGGACGATCCCGGTCCTCGCCGAGCCGGGCTATGAGCGCGCGCTCGCCGCGGCCTTGGGCGATGATCTCGATGCCGCGATTGGCGGCGACGGGCCGCGGCGGTGGATCGGCAGCGACCCGGTCGGCGGCGATCCGGCGCTTGCCGCGGGGCTTAAGCCATTATCGGCCTTCGCCGACGCCCCGAATGAGCTGGCGCGGCGGCTGGCGCAAATCGGTTTCGCCGAGCGCGATTTGGGGCAGTGGCTGGCGGTCGGGCAGCGGCTGGTGACCCGCGACGGGCAAATGCGACGGTGGGACGGGTTCGTCGCCACTGGCGGCGGCGCGGCGACCGCCGAGCGGCTGATCCGCGCCAATCGCCTGTCCGAACTCGACCGCATCCTCCCGGCCCTCGAACAAGCGGTCGTTGCAGCGGTCGAGGCGCGCGATTTGGCGGCGGTGGCGGTCGACCGCTTCCGCCGCGACGCCGACGATGCCCGGGCGCGCGCCACGCTAGCCGAACGCCAGTCGCGCGACGCGATCCGCGCCGGCGACAGCGCGACCAATGCGCTCGACCGGCTCGATGCCCAGCGCGCCGCCTTGGCCGAGCGCCGCTCCGATCTCGACCCGCTGATTGAGGCCAGCACGCAATCGGCCGAAGCCGCGCAAGCAGCACTCGAATCCTTGGCCAATCCCGCAGCGCTGGCGATTGACGTGGATGCGGCTCGCGAGGCTGCTTCGGCGACCGGTGCCGAGGTCGCCGATCGCCGCGCCGCCGCCGCCACCCGGGCGCGCGAACTCGCCGCCGATCGCGAACGTGACGCTGCCGCGCAGCGCGAAACTGGCGAATGGCGCGAGCGTGGTCGCCGGGCAAGCGAGCGATTGGTCGAGACCGCGACCCGCGCCGCCGCCTTGGCTTCCGAGCGCGACGAAATCACCCCCGAGCCCGAGCGGCTGGCAAGCGAGATCGCGCGGATCGAGCGCGAGGCGGCATCGAGCGAGGCGGGGATCGGCGCCGCGGCGACCGCCGAGGCCGAAGCCGAGCAAGCGGTCGCCAATGCGGCGCGCGCGCTGAGCGAGGCCGGCGAAGACTTTGCAGCGGCGCGCGAGTCTCGGGCCGGAGCGGCAGCGCGGGCTGAGGCGCAGACCGCGCGGCGCGAGGAACTGACGCGCGAATGCGGCGAGAAATTCGAATGCCCGCCGTCTTTGCTGCCGGGCAAATATGGCTTCGATCCGGCCAATTTGGCGGCGGCCGAGGCCGAGCGCCTGACGTTCGAGCGACTGAGCGCCGAGCGCGAGCGGCTGGGGCCGGTCAATCTGGTGGCCGAAAGCGAGCTTGCCGAACTCGATGCCAATCGCGCGCAGGGCGCGGCTGAGCGCGACGAGTTGCAGGAAGCGATCAACCGCCTGCGCGGCTCGATCGGCAGCCTCAATCGTGAGGGACGGGTGCGGCTGCTCGACGCGTTCGAGAAGGTCAACGGTCATTTCCAAAGCCTGTTCACGACCCTGTTCGACGGCGGCCAGGCGCATCTCGAACTGGTCGAAAACGACGATCCGCTCGAGGCTGGGCTGGAGATCATGGCCCAGCCGCCGGGCAAGCGCCTCAGCGCGCTGACCTTGCTGTCGGGCGGCGAGCAGGCGCTGACCGCGGTGGCGCTGATCTTCGGGCTGTTCCTGACCAACCCGGCGCCGATTTGCGTGCTCGACGAGGTCGACGCCCCGCTCGACGATGCCAATGTCGACCGCTTCTGCGATCTACTCGACCGGATGACCGCCGAAACCGACACGCGCTATCTGATTGTCACCCATAATGCGGTGACAATGGCGCGGATGCACCGCCTCTACGGGGTTACGATGATTGAGCAGGGAGTGAGCCGCCTGGTATCGGTAGATCTCGGAGGGGCGGAGCAACTGCTCGCGGCAGAATGATTCGCTATTGCGAATGAGTAGCAATAACGGTAACCCCGCATCCTGAGCCATTCAGAAGGGTTATCATCGTGTCCGGACATCGCCGGTCATGGCTTGCCGCCATGCCATGTTTTACAGCGCTCGTCATCGCGTCGCCGGCTTATGCTGCCGACGCCAGCGGCGAGGAAGCGATCGTCATCAATGGCGAACGCGTTGCGCAGACCAGCAGCGCGACCAAGACCGCGACTCCGCTGAAGGCCGTCCCCCAAGCGGTCAGTGTCGTCACTTCCGAGCAGATCGCGGACCAGGGGATGCGCTCGATCGCCGATGTGCTGCGCAGTGTTCCCGGAGCAACCGCCGCATCGGGCGAGGGCCATCGCGACCAGATCCTGCTGCGCGGGCAGAACACGACCGCCGACTTCTTCGTCGACGGCATCCGCGACGACGTCCAATATTATCGCGGGCTGTACAATCTCGACCGCGTCGAGGTGCTCAAGGGCCCCAACGCGATGATCTTCGGTCGCGGGGGCGGCGGCGGGATCGTCAACCGGGTGACCAAGCGGGCCGATGGCGAGCGCCTGGTCGCGGGCGCGCTATCGCTCGATAGCGAAGGCGCGTGGGGTGCTGCCACCGATGTCGGGGGACCGTTGGTCGGTCGCGTAGCGGGGCGTCTCAACGCCATCTACGAAACCTTCGACAGCTTCCGCCACCATGTCGACGGGCATCGCATCGGGGTCAATCCGGTGCTTGGCTTGGAGGTCGGCGCCGACACGCGGATCGACCTCGCCTACGAATATTCCAACGACCGGCGGGTGATTGACCGCGGTATCCCGTCCGACAACGGACGACCGCTGAAGGGAGCGCAGGACCAATTCTTCGGCGACCCCGACGTCAATCGCTTGCGCTTCGATGCCCATGTCGCCGATGTCGTTGTCGAACATCGCTTCAGCGACCGGCTGCGCTGGACCGGCAAGGTCAGGGTAGGAACCTACGACAAATTCTACCGCAACGCGCTCGCTGCCACCGAGGTCACGCCGGCCGGCACTGTCCAGATCGAGGCCTATCAGTCGAAGACCAAGAGGGACGCGATATTCCTGCAGAACGATGTCGTCTTCAACATCGACACTGGCCCCATCCGTCACACCCTGCTCGCCGGGCTAGATTTCTCCAGCCAGGACACCTTTGCCGATCGCCAGCAGGGCCTTTTCGACGCCGCCGGCACGCAGCAGCGATTCACCGTGCCATTGTCCGCGACCGATCAATTGCCGCCGATATTCTTCCGTGACAGCCCGGTCCGCCGCGCGACCGCGGCCGATACCGATGCGCGATCGGTCGGGCTCTATGTCCAGGACCAGGCGAAGTTCGGCGAGCATGTCGAGATCGTCGCCGGGCTTCGCCGCGACTGGTTCAAGCTCGATTATGCCAATCGCCTGTCGCCGACCCGCCTGAGCCGCAAGGACGCGCTGTGGAGCCCGCGGCTCGGGCTGGTGATCAAGCCCAACGATCGACTGTCCCTATATGCCAGCTGGTCGACCAGCTTCCTGCCGCAATCGGGCGATCAATTCTCGTCACTGACCGCGAGCCTCGCCGCGCTCGAGCCCGAGAAATTCGTCAATCGCGAGATTGGCACCAAGTGGAGCCCGATGCGCGGCTTCGACGTTACGCTTGCCGCTTACATCCTCGACCGCACCAACACCCGTGCCACCGACCCTGTCACCCTCGCCACCGTGTTGACCGGCGAACAACGGTCGAAAGGGATCGAAGCAAGCGCGCAAGGCAAATTGACCAATCGCCTGTCGCTCACCGCCGCAGTCGCGTTGCAGAAAGCCGAGATCAGCAAGTCAACCGCCGCCGCCCCGGCCGGGCGCGGGGTGGCGAGCGTCCCGCGCTTTACCGCTTCGCTGTGGGGCCGATACGACTTCAGCGACCGCTTCGGCCTCGGTCTCGGCGCCTATCATCAGTCGAAGACCTTCGCCTCAATCAGCAATGCGGTCACCGTGCCCGGCTACACCCGAATCGACGCCGCGGCATTCGTTGAGATCAGTCGGCGGCTCGGGCTCCAGTTCAACCTCGAGAATCTGCTCGACAAGGACTATGTCGGTCTGACCCACAGCGACAATAATCTTACCCCCGGCGCGCCGCGCTCGGTGCGGGCAAGCATCCGAGTCACGCTTTAGGCGGCAAGCGCTGCGGCGCGGTCTCGGATCCGCTTCAAGTCGGCGACGAACCGCGCGCGCTCGGTGCGACGGGCGTCGGCGTCGGGCAAGCGAAGCAGGAAGCTGGGGTGGACGGTGACCCAGCATTCGCTTCCGTCGGCGAGAGTCAGCGGCGCATCGCGGACCCTGGATATCGTCACCGTCTTGCCGGTCAGCGATCGCGCCGCGGTGGCGCCGAGCGCGACCGTCAGCGCGGGGCGGATCAGCCCACGCTCTTGCTCCTGCCACCAACGACAGGCGTCAATCTCGCTGACATCGGGACGAGCGTGAATGCGCTTCTTGCCGCGCAGGACGAATTTGAAATGCTTGACCGCGTTGGTGACATAGGTGGTCGACCGGTCGATCCCGGCTTCCTCCAGCGCGGCATTGAATACTTCCCCCGCGGGACCGACGAACGGACGCCCGGCGAGATCCTCCTGATCGCCGGGCTGCTCACCGACGAAAATGAGCGAGGCATCGAACGGGCCTTCGCCGAACACTGTCTGGGTGGCGCAACGGTGGAGGTCGCAACGGGTGCAGGCGGCGGCTTCGTCGCGCAGCGCGGCCCATGATGCCTCGACGTTGGATCGGACGACGGCCGGCTGACTGCGCGAGGTTTCGATCATCGCCGCCTCGCGTTTTTGCGCGCCCGCGAGTAACTCCCCAATCAACGCAGTCTCGGGCATGTTCTTCCAGTATTTCTTGGGCATTTCCTTGGTCATCGCCTTCACCTTGACCCGCGCTGGGTTGAAGATGCTGGCGTAATAAGTCTTCCACGTCTCCTCGACCGGATCGCCGTTGGGGGCATCGCGGCGGGTTGCGCCGGGGCCTTCGGTCAGCGTCTTGCCGTCCCAGTGAATAGTCAGCTCGGGGGTCAGGATCGACCAGCGCATGTTGGCGAAGCGACGCATGAAGAAACCGGCTTCACGGCGGACGATGTGATTGTCGGGCTCGAACCAGGCAACGAACCGTGTACCATCGTCATCCTCGACCTCGCGGAAGCGGACGAAGGCGTGCATCTTGTGCGCGTCGCGGCGAACTTCTTTGGCCATTTTCGCGATCCGGTCGAGCAATGGGTCGGCGCGATCTTCCATCGCGTGGCGGTCGGTGCGCAGCCTGAGCAGCAATGCGTAAAGCAAGGCAAAGCGCTCGGGATCGATGTGGCAGATCGCCGCCTTGGCGAGGTCGATGAAGCTGCGCGGGACGGGAAAGCTGGCCCCGTTCGGAGGGTGGCTGGTGCCGGGGCCGGCGAACAGATCTGCTTCGCCGCCATCGACTTGCCACGATATTGCCGACGGTGGGATTCCCGCCTCTGCCAGCCCGCGGGCGGCGTCACGCCAGCCGTCGAAATCATCTTCGGCGCCAAGCGTGACGCGGTGCGCGTCGATCATCGGACCCTCGGTCAGCATCCGACGCGCAGCATCCTCAGCTAAGCGCCCTCTTCTTCAGCGATGGCTTTCTTGATCTCTGGAACATCGGCTTCGGATTTCACCCGCTCGATCTCGACCGGCTTGCGCTCCTCGAACACCGGCTTGAGCTCGACCGCGACCTCCTCGCCAAGCTCCTTGCGAGCCTTGGGGAATTTCTCTTCTTCTTCCTCGTCGATGTGGTGGGTATATTCCTCGGCCAGCTTGTTGAACTTGTTGAGCCAACCCGATGAACTCATGTCCATCTCGGTCAACTCGACGAACAGCATGCCAAGCTCGCCATGCTCCGACACGCTGTGCTGGGCGTCCTGGCGGATCTCGGGATCCTGCATCATAGTCGCGTAGAGCGTGCCCTCTTCGGCCGCCGCATGCGCCATCGCGTCGGTCTTGAACTGGGTGAACAAGCCGTTGCGCTCACCGCTGTCGCCGCTGGTCGCCTGAATCGCCTCAATCAGTTTGCGATGCTTGTCGTGATCCTCGATCAGCCGCTCGAAAATATCCTGTGCCATATCCACCCTCTTATTGTTTTCCCGCCAACGTCTAAGCCGCAAAGAGGTTCAATTGCTCGGCGCGCGGGGCGACGAGGGCGCGCAAATCGGCATGGTCGGTGAGCAAAGTGGGGCGCCAGTCGGCGGTAACGACGAACGGGCGCACCTTTGCCACCGACACTGTCAGCCGCGCGATATCGGCCAAAGTGATCGCCCGCCAGCGGCGCGATTTGAGGATTCGTCCGACCGCCTTGGTGCCGAGCCCGGGAACGCGCAGCAGCAATTCGCGCGGGGCGCGGTTGACGTCGACCGGGAAGCTGTCGCGAAACTTGAGCGCCCAGGCCAGCTTGGGGTCGATGTCGAGCGGCAGCATGCCGTCGTCGCCCACGGTACTGGCCACCTCGGCCGGCTTGAAACCGTAAAAGCGCATCAGCCAGTCGGACTGGTAGAGCCGGTGCTCGCGCATCAACGGTGGGCGCTTTAGCGGCAGGACGGCGCTTGGGGACGGGATTGGCGAGAAGGCCGAATAATAAACCCGGCGAAGCGCGAAGCGGTCGTACAACTGGCTGGCGCGGAGGACGATCTCACCGTCGTTCGCGGCATCGGCGCCGACGATCATCTGGGTCGACTGTCCAGCGGGAGCAAAGCGCGGCGCCGACTTGTACTTCTTGCGCGCATCCTTGCCGTCCTCGATGTCGAGCTTGGTCGCCCTCATCGCGCCTTCGATCTGGCTTTCGGATTTCTCGGGCGCGAGGCGCTCGAGCCCGGCGCGGGTCGGGAGTTCGACATTGATCGACACGCGGTCGGCGTGGAAGCCGGCCTGCCGCACCAGTTCGGGGTCGGCATCGGGGATGATCTTCAAATGGATGTAGCCGCGGAAATCATGATCTTCGCGCAATGACCGCGCGACCTCGACCATTTGCTCCATCGTGTAATTGGACGAGCCGATGATTCCTGAGGAAAGGAACAGCCCCTCGATATAATTGCGCTTGTAGAAATTGAG
>JBDSTQ010000179.1:0-11045 GCA_039928195.1 Sphingomicrobium sp. | reverse complement strand
ACGATCCGGGTGGGCGCGACGAGCAGATCGCCGACGCCGGCCATGGCCGGGGCCGAGACACCCAAAAGCGCTGCTGCGCCAAGCGCGGCGGCACGCCGCGGCCCGATTATATTGGTCATAGAAGCTCGTCCCCACTTTGCTCCGTTTCGGAGTAAGTGCAGCTTTGCTCCAGAATGGTTTATTTTCGGTCAACCATCCGGCGAGAGCGCCGATCAATAATCGACGGTGACGTTGAATGTCCCCGAATAGACGCCGGTGGCGGTGGTCGAGCCGAGCGTAATCGCGCCGCCGAGCGAGAAATCCACGCCGGGGACGCCCGAGGAGGTCAGCACCAGCGAGCCGGGGTTGTCGACGATCAGGGTGAGCGTTTTGGTCGGGTCGCTCTGATTGGTCAGAAGCACGTTCGGCGCGGAGATGCGGACCGTCAAATTATTGCTTCCGGTGGTGTTGTATTTGGCGGTCGTCGCCACCCCGCTGCACGTCAGATTGGCGCTGGCGCAGGTCAAAGTCCCCGCGCGGGACAAAGATACGGTCGCACCCGACCACGTCCCCGGCCCCAGCGCAATCGTCCCCAGATCGAGATTTTGCAGCCAGCTCAGTGTCAATGGCTTGGGCACGCTGGCCGAGATTGTCACGACCTGCGTCACGGCCGACGCGGGAGCCGCGCCAAGCAGCGCCCAGGCGGCACCTGCGCAGCCCAACAATCGTGGCGAAAGTGGTCGACGCAAGGGTTTCCTCCACCCGGCCAGTGACCGGACCGGTCGACCAGGTTTAATAATTGACCGTGACGTTGAACGTACCGGTGTACGTGCCATCGGTAGTGCTCGAGGCAACCGTAATGGTCCCGCCAAGATCAAAGGTCAGGCCAGCGGTCCCCGAATTGCCGAGATTGACCGTGCCCGGATTGTCGACCGTCAGCAGCAAGGTCGAGACCCCGTCATTCTGGTTGGTCATCGTCACATTCGGCGAATTGACGGTGACCACCTGATTATTGGTCCCGGTGATCTTGTACTGCGCGGTCTGCGTCGCGCCCGAGCAGGTGACATTGCCATTGGTGCAGGCAAAGGCCCCCGCACGGCTGATCCCGACGGTGGCGCCGGTCCACGTGCCCGAACCGCTGAGCACGATCGTGCCGAGCGTGAGATCGCGCACATAGGTCAGCGTCAACGGCTTGGTAATGCGCGCGGTGGCGGTGCTGTTCTGGTTCGGCCCGACGGCCAGCGCCGGAGTCGCGGTCAGCGCCAGCGCGAGTGCCAGCGCGATCGGCGCCGCGAAGCACAGCATGCTACATGATTTCGTCATTGAATTCGTCCCCACTGATTCAATCGCGGATGGCCGCCCGAACTTCGGCCGGCCAATTGGTGGACACGTCATTAACCTTGACCGCTTTCGGCTTTGCTCAAGATCATGGTTAACGCGCGCTTAGGCATTTTCCCGGACCGCGCCCGGTCATGGATATTCGACGGTAATCGGCAGGCCTCCGCGATAGTCGCCCTCGGCATCGCCGCGGATCAGGATCCGCCCGCCAAACCGAAAGCTCAGCCGGCCGTTGCCATCGAGCCGCGGCAATGCGGGCAGGTCGCTGGTCACCTGATCGAAGCTGATCGTGCCGCCGCCCGCCGAATGAAGCGCAATCCGGCCGGGCAAATCGACCCGCACGATCCGTCCAGGCTCGCCGCGGATGACCGCGCTGCCGACCATCGCGCGCGGCCCGAGATTAGCCACCGCGCCGCCCGCCGACCGGGATCCGTCGGGCTTGATCAGCGCGCTTCCGTCGCCTTCGCCAAACAGCACCAGCCGGTCGAAATTGACGCTGCTCTCGATCTCCAGTTTGATCGCATCGCGCGCGTCGGCGGGTTTGTTTGCGGTCGTCGGCGCGGCACATAAGCGGCATTGCGCAACGACCGGCGAGGCCGCGCCGCCAAGCGCGGCCAGCGCCGTGGCACCCAACAATATCGACGCAGTTCGTCCCATGCCGCGCTTTCTAGTGGGCGGAAGACTAAAACAGGGTTAATCCTGGGCTAACCCAAGATGCGCGAGGGCATGGCCATGGCCGACACGATCAAGCAAACCGACGCCGAATGGCGCGCCAAACTCACCCCCGAGCAATATCGCATCCTGCGCGAGGGCGGGACCGAGCCGCCATGGTCGGGCGAGTTGCTGGAGACCAAGGACGAGGGCGAATTCTGTTGCGCCGCTTGCGGCGAGCCTTTGTTCACCAGCGATACCAAATATGACAGCGGCAGCGGCTGGCCGAGCTTTACCGCACCGGCCGAAGACAATATGGTCAGCAAGCATGTCGACGAAGCCCACGGCATGGTCCGCACCGAGGTTCGCTGCGCCAAGTGCGAAGGCCATCTTGGCCATGTCTTCCCCGACGGTCCCGGCCCCGCCGGCGAGCGCTATTGCATCAATTCGGCGTCGCTTGCCTTCAAACCGGCCGACGACGACTGATCGCGCCCTATTGTCGGCGCGCGTTCGACTTCCTATCCCCGCAAGCTGAATGGCGCGCACCGCACAACAGGCCCGCCGGTCGGGGCGATGGACAGTGATGAGCGTCGTCAAGGGCGCGGCCTATGCGGCCCTGCTCGGGCTGCTCGCCCTGATCATCGCGGTCGCCGTCGCCGCCGCTTATCTGCCGAGCTACGCCGACCTCACCCGGCGCTCGGACCTCGGCCAGATGATCCGCGTTCGCGCGGCCAATGGCGCGGTTCTCGTCTCGCTCGGCCCAAGCTTTGGCAAATGGCTGCCCTACGACCAGATCCCGGCCGAAATGCGCGCGGCGATGATCTCGGTCGAAGACAAGCGCTTCCGCCGCCATCTGGGGGTCGATCCGATTGGCATCGCGCGCTCGGTCAAGGTGCGCTTCGACACCGGGCGCTGGCGCCAGGGCGGCTCGACCATCACCCAGCAACTCGCGCGCAATATCTTCCTGACCAACAGCCGCACCTTCGGGCGCAAGGTCAAGGAAGCGGTGCTGGCGCTCGCGCTCGAGCGCAAGTTTAGCAAGGAACAGATCCTCGAACTCTATCTCAACCGCGTCTATTTCGGCGGCGGCGCCTATGGCATCGACGCCGCCTCGCGCCGCTTCTTCGGCCACAGCGCCGACCAGTTGAGCCTCGGCGAAGCGACCATCGTCGCCGGGCTGGTCAAGGCGCCGTCGAACTACGCGCCGTCGGCCGATGCCGAAGCTGCGCGCGGGCGCTCGACGGTCGTGCTCCGCTCGATGGTCGACAATGGCTTCATCAGCGCCGCCGCGGCGAGCTCGGTCGACCCCGCCCAGATTCGCATCCAGCAGACCGCCAATCAAAATAGCGTGCGCTATTTCACCGACTGGGCGCTGCCCCAGCTCGACACATTGATCGACGAAACGTCGGACCCAATCGACGTGTGGACCACGCTTGACCCGGGCATGCAGGCCGCGGCCGACCGCGCGATTGACGCCAATGCGCCCAAGGGCGCGCAAGGCGCGCTGGTCGCGATCGACAGCGACGGCGCGGTGCGCGCGATGGTCGGGGGCAAGGATTATGTCGCCTCGATCTACAATCGCGCGGCGCAGGCCGAGCGCCAACCGGGCTCGGCCTTCAAATTGTTCGTCTATCTCGCCGCGCTCGAAAGCGGGATGAAGCCGACCGATACGATCGTCGACGCGCCGGTGACGATCGACGGCTGGAGCCCGCGCAACTCGACCCGCACCAACCTTGGGCCGGTCACTCTGCGCGAAGCGTTTTCGCGCTCGATCAACACGATCAGCGCCAAGATCGGCCAGCAGCTCGGTTTCTCGACCATCGCCGACATGGCGCGCCGCTTCGGCATCACCACACCGATTTCGACCTATCCCTCGATGGTCCTGGGATCGAGCGATGTGCGCCTGATCGACATGACCCGCGCGTTCGCTTCGGTCGGCAACAAGGGCGTCGCGGTGACTCCTTATGCGGTGCGCAAGGTGGTCACCGCCGACGGCCACTTGCTGTTCCAGCACGACAGCAACGAAGACCGCGTGCTGGTCGCGCCGTGGGTCGCCGCGGAAATGACCGACCTGCTCCAGTCGGCGGTGCTCACCGGCACCGGCCGCGCGGCGCAGATCGGGCGTCCGGTCGCGGGCAAGACCGGCACCACCAGCTCCAACAAGGACGGCTGGTTCATCGGATTCTCGAGCGGTCTGACGACCGGCGTGTGGATGGGCCGCGACGATGCCCGGCCCGTCGCCGGGCTCCAGGGCGGGACGGCGCCGGCCCGCGCGTTCCACGATTTCATGAAAGTCGCGGTGGCCAACCGGCCGGTGGTCGGGTTCGAAACGCAGGTCCCGATCCCCGACTGGCAGCTGTCGCCCGAGGAGCAAGCGATGGGCGCGACGTTCGATGAAAACGGCATGACCCCGATGGTGGATGAAAATGGCATGCCGATCAATTCGCCGCCGCCCACCGAAGGCGCGCTCCCGCCGCCGCAGCCACCGCTCGGCCGCCCCGATGGCAATGCCGACCCAAGCCAGCACGAACTCGACCAGGCATTTCCGCCTCCGCCGTCCCAGCAGCAGCGCCCGCCGCCACCCGATCCGCGCTCAGCGCCCCCGCCGACCAATCCGCCGGAGCCGCGGCCCTATTCGCCGTAGCAGCGAGCGGGCCTCGGCCACGCCGGTCCCGAACAGCCGCGCTTCAAGCGCCTTGAATTCGGCCCCGTGGTTGAGCTCGACCAGATGCGCGACCTCGTGCGCGACGACGAAGCGGCGGACATTCGGCGGAGCGAGGATCAGCCGCCAGCTGAGGCGAATGCGCCGCGCCGACGAGCAGCTGCCCCAGCGGCTCGCGGGGTCGCCGATGGTCACCGCTGCGGCGACTACTCCGGCGGTCTGCGCGAATTCGGCGACCTCGCGCGACATCAGGTCGAGCGCACGGCGCTTGAGGAACGCCTCGATACGCCGGGCGAACGCGCTTTCCGGACCGCCGCACAGCAGGACATCATTTTCCAGACACGGCGTGCGCGGCGCGGCCGCGTCCCAAGCGAGCAAGATCTCGCGCCCTTCGAGCGGGATCGTCGCGCCCGCGACAAATGGCTCGGGTGGCTGCGCGCGGGCAAGCTGGGCATCGATCCATTCGCGCTGATCGGCCGCCCAGGCGAGCGCCGAACGGCGGCTGGCGCGCGCCGGGCAGGTTAGCTTGAGCCGCCTCGACGCTTCATCGAAGCGCAGGCGAAAACGGCGTGCGGCTTTCATCGGATGGACGTCGATGGGGACCGGCAGGCCGGCCTCGAGCGCAAGGCTAGAGCGCGCGCTCGACCACATGCCACTCAAGCTCCCCGGCATCTTCTTCGCTGACCGTCCAGCCACGCGTCGACTGCCCCGCTTGATGGACGCTCTCGCGGTCGCCCGACTTGAGATAATGCCACTCGCGCAGCGGCTCGCCCGCCGCGCGCAGGCGATAAGCGCAGGTGTCGGGCAGCCAGTCGATTTCCGCGACCGTGCCGCGCGCCAACGTCACGCAGTCCGCCACGCGCAGCTTGCGATGGGCATAATCGGTGCACCGGCCGTTGCGCCGGTCGAGCAGTTTGCACGCGACATTGGTGGTATAGATGCGGCCGGTGTCTTCGTCCTCGACCTTGTGCACACAGCAGCGACCGCAGCCGTCGCACAAGGCTTCCCACTCGGCGCGGTCGAGCGACGCCAGCGGTTTTTCCCAAAATGGCGTGGGGCCGTTCATGACAATGCCACCCTTGCTCTGCTATCGGCGCGCGATCAAGCGGAACGCGAAGGGGTGCCAAGTCAGTGAGACGATTGGGAATTGCCGTTTGTGCGGTGGGGTTGATCGTGGCTTTGCCGACCGCCGCCGGCGCGCAACAGAACGATGGTACGGCCTTTGTCGGCGCGGTCCGTGCGAGCGACGGCAACAAGGTCGCGGCTTTGCTCGACAAGCGCCCGCTCGGCCTAATCGATTCGCGCGACGAGGATGGCAATACCGCATTGCTCATCGCGCTCGGCCGGCGCGACGAGGAATGGACCGGTTTCCTCCTGACCAAGGGCGCCAGCCGCGACCTTGCGGGCAAGAATGGCGATACCCCGTTGATCGTCGCCGCGCGGGTCGGGTTCAGCGAAGCGGTCGACTGGCTGGTGACCATGAATGCCAAGGTCGACAGCGACAATCGCATGGGCGAGACGCCGCTGATCGTCGCCGTTCAGCAGCACCAATTGCCGATCGTGCGCACGTTGCTCAAGGCCGGCGCCAATCCCGACAAGACCGACTTTTCGGGTTATTCGGCGCGCGATTATGCGCTGCGCGATCCGCGCGCGCGCGACATTTTGAAATTGATCGAAGCGAAACTGCCCAAGCCGCCGGGCAAATCCTAGCTGGCGTCGCCAAGCGAGGGATCGACCTGCGCCGACAGGCGCCGTGCCGCGCGCCGCGCGAAATGCAGCAATTCCGCCTTGCGCCGCGCCGGTGCCATCGGCCGGTGAAGCGCCTCGCGCATGACCGCGGCGTCATAGCGGTCGGCGACGATCAGCCCCGCCGCCGCGGGCAGAAAGCGCTCCTCCTCGAGCAGCCGCGCGAGATGCGGCGGCACTGCCCAGAAGAAGCGGTCGCAATAATCGAGATAGTCGCCCCATTTGCAGTCGCCGACGAGGTCCGCTTTGGCGACCTTGATCTCGACGATCGTCAGCGCGCCCTTGGCGTCGATCGCCATCAGATCGGCGCGGCGACCATTGGGCAGCGGCATTTCGCACACCGCGAACAGATCCTGGCGGCAGAATAATCGTGTGACTCCGCGCGCGACCTCGGCGGCGAGCGGCGGAGCGTTAGCGAAGCAAACTGAATCGACGCGGGATGCCATGCCCCGGGGATAGAACGAAACGGCAACGGTGCACAAGAAAACGGGCGGACTTTCGTCCGCCCGCTGCCCCCACGCCTGTGCATCCGCTTAGCGGTAGAAAATATGATTGCCGATCGAGGCGACGCGCGTCAGCTTCCACCGCGGCGAAACGTAGCGCGCGTGAAAGAACAATGCCTTCGACGCGGCCGATTGCTTGAGGCCCTGTGCAACGATCTTGGCGACCGCGACCGCCGTCTGCCATTGCTTGCTCGAGCGCGGCACCGACGGCAGGCTGCTGCCGCGCACGAACGAGAATTGGCCGCGCTGGAACAACACGCCGCAATAGGTCGACGGGAAGCGCCCGCTATGCGCGCGGTTGGCAATCACATGCCCGACCGCGAGCTGGCCGGCGAGCGGTTCACTCTTCGATTCGAAATAGATTCCGGTCGCGAGACATTCGAGTTCGCGGCTGCCGGTAACGGTGCCGCGCAGTTGTGAGACCATCGCGCCGAGATCGCCGCTCGGCTTGATCGCCGGCGCTTCGACCGGAGCTGGCGCATCGGCCGGGACGGTCGTTTCGGCGGGAATGGCATCTTCGGGTTCGCTGCTGGTCAGCACCGGCTCGGCCTCGGGCGCGAGCAAATCGGGCACTGTGACCTTGGGCAGCGTCGCGCTGGCCATCGCCATCAACGGCTCGGCCGACGCATCGGGATTGGCCGGCGCGATGGTGCTCGCGGTGAGCGCAGCGCCAAACAGCAGGACTGTGCGAAAAGAAATCAAGATGGTTGCCGTAAACTTGCGGCGAGCAAACCAATATTTAAGCGAATATAAAGCGCGAATACTATCGCAGATCGCCCCTGGTCCGTTCCCCGTCTCGCGTGGCACTCCAGCTTCTCTTGGCCGGAAATGCCCCCCGCTCGTGTTCTTGATACCCGTTTCAACGGGCCCGCCGGCAGGGTCAACCCATAGAGGTCGTTTCAGCGATGAATCGTTCGGGGTTCGCGATATCCAGTTCGATTGCCCAATAATCCGGGTCGAAGCGTGCGCGTTTTTCGAGGAATGACGCAACTTGTGCCGATTCGGCCGATTCGGGCGGTCCGGCAGGATTCCAGCTGTAGCACCCGTCGGCACCTAATGTTCGCTCAAGTAGCGCAATATGCCGCCCGCGGCTGGTGACGATGATCACGATCGACCCGCGATCGGCATCGCCGCGTTTGACAATGACCGCGAAATCGCCGGCACTCTGCGCGCGCCGCACAATGCTGGCCGCCTCCAATCCCGCCGGCAGCCGGTCGCCGCTCATCGGCGCGGCTGCGGCGGGCTAGGCGGCATCGCGTTCGTCGGCGCCCATCAACACCGCGGTCAGCGCATCGCGGCTGCGCGCGCCGCGCATGCGCTCGAGGATGGCGCCGTGGCGGGTGATCCGGCTGATCGCCGCCAGTGCCTTCAAATGGTCGGCCCCGGCCTCGGGCGGCGAGAGCAGAAGGAACACCAGATCGACCGGACGCCCGTCGATCGCTTTATATTCGACCGGTTCGCCGACCCGCGCGAACAATCCGTAAATCCGTTCGAGCCCGGCAATCTTGCCGTGGGGGATGGCAACGCCCTGGCCGAAACCGGTCGAACCGAGCTGTTCACGCTCGGTCAGGCTGGCAAGCACGTCCGCCGGGGACAAATTGAGGCGCTGCGCAGCAAGGTTCGCCAGCTGCTGAAGCAGCGAGCGCTTATTGCCCCCGGGAAGGCCGGTGCGGACCGCATCGAAATCGAGAAAATCGGCAAGCAACATGGACGAATACTCTAACACGCAACGGCCGTACTGGCCGAGCTGGGGGATGAAGCTCGAAAGCCGATTCAGGTCGCGTGCGGTTCGACCCAGCCGATCGTGCCGTCTTCGCGCCGGTAGATCATATTATATTGGCCCGTCCCAACATTCTTGAACATCAATGCGGAGGTGTTGCGCAAGTCCATCAGCATGACCGCGTCGGACACGCTCGAATCGGGAATATCGACGCGGGTCTCCGCGACGATCACCGACGCAGCCGCCTCGCCTTCCGCGCTTTCGCCGGGTGCTGCAAAAACGGTGTAAGCGGCATTTTCAATATATGGCTGGGCGCTGCCGTCGACCTTATGTTCGCGCAGCCGTTTGACGTACCGGCGGAGCTGCTTTTCGATGCGGTCGGCGGCGCCATTGAGCGCCAATTGCGCCTCGCGCGCACGGTGCGACGCCTTGAGCACCACGCCGTTCGCGACCGGCGCGACAATGTCGCAAGTGAAATCGTTGTGGGGGCCTTTGCCAAAGGTCACATTGGCGCCGACCGAGCGCGAAAAATATTTCTCGGTTATTTCACCGACGCGGCGCTGGGCATTTTCCCGCAGCGTTTCGCCAGTATCGACCTGATGGCCCGCGACCCGAACGTCCACTGGCGCCTGCTCCCGATAGGTTGGTTGGGGGCGCGGCTTAGGACCGCTGCGAACCCCCCGTCAACCAGCGCCGGCGATGCGCGCCCACAGCGGGTTGACGAGACGAGCGATAAACGCCGCGTGCCGTTCAAGTTCGTCCGCCGCGGCGACGTGCGGCCGCGCCGGCCGGGCTTCGCGGATGGTCACCGGGCGATCGGCGGCGCGGACCGCAACCGCGCCCGTGTCGGCGACCAGGCCAAGTCCGATCTGCCGCCCGCCGGTCAATTCGACATAGACTTGTGCAAGCAGTTGCGCGTCGAGCAAGGCGCCATGTTTGACGCGGTGGCTGCGGTCGATGCCGAAGCGCACGCACAAAGCGTCGAGACTATGTTTGGCGCCCGGATGGCGCGAGCGCGCGAGGTGCAAGGTGTCGACCATGCGCGTCAGGCACACCGATGCGCGTCCGCAATTGCCCAGTTCGAAATTGAGGAAGCCGAAGTCGAACGAGGCATTGTGCGCGACCAGCGGCGAATCGGCGATGAACTCGAGCAGTTCCTCGGCCTGCTCGGCGAAGCGCGGCTTTTGCGCCAGGAAGTGCGTGTTCAGGCCGTGGACGGCTTCGGCTTCGCTCGGCATGTCGCGCTCGGGATTGAAATAAGCGTGAAAGTGGCGGCCGGTTTCGATCCGGTTGAAAATCTCGACGCAGCCAATCTCGACCATGCGATCGCCGCCGGCGGGGTTGAGCCCGGTGGTTTCGGTATCGAAGATGATCTCGCGCATGCCGTCGAATCTAACCATGTCGGGCAAGACCGAGGCAAGCGATTATGTCGCGCACCTGGGCCTGGGTTGTGGATAGATCGCCATTGGTGTCGATAACGAAATCGGCGCGCGCGACTTTGTCCGCATCGGTCATTTGCCGCGCCATGATCGCTTCGAATTTGGCCGTGGTCATACCCGGTCGCGCAAGCACGCGGGCGCGCTGAATTTCCGCCGTCGCCGAGACCACGATGACTTTATCGAATTCGTGCTCGCCCGCAGTTTCGAACAACAGTGGAATGTCGAACAGCAGTGCCGGCGCAGCGCGATGGCCGGCGATGAATCGCTCGCGCGCCGCGCGCACCGCGGGATGAACCAAGGCCTCGAGCCGGGCGAGCGCAGCGGGATCGCCGAGTACAGCTCGCCCCAGCGCATCGCGGTCGATCGCGCCATTGCGAACTGCGGCGGGAAACAATGCGGCGGTCGGCTTGACCAACACGCCGCCCGGCTCCTGTAGGCGGCGCACTTCGACATCGGCATCGAATAGCGGAACCCCCGCCGCTTCGAACATCCTGGCGACGGTCGATTTGCCCATGCCGATCGATCCGGTCAGCGCGATCCTGATCATTCCGGCGCCATCCCGCGCGCACGCAGCGCGCCAAGCAGCGGCAACAGGGGCATCCCGAGGATGGTGAAATGATTACCGTCGATACGCTCGAACAATTGGACGCCGCGCCCTTCTAAACGGAAAACGCCGACACAATTGCCGACTTCGGGCCATTCGACCTCGAGATAAGACGCAATATACGCATCGGACAAATCGCGCACATGGAGGCGGGCAGTCTCAGCGTGGCGCCAGCCGACCACGCCGCCACTCGCCAGTGCGACCGCGCTGGTCAGCTCCATGACTTGGCCGGAAAAGGCGCGCAGATGCTCGGCCGCCTGGTCGCGGTCGTGCGGCTTGTCGAAGCGGCGGCCGGCAACACTGACCAGGCTGTCGCTACCGATCACCCAATTCACCGGCTCAGCCAGCGACACCGCGAGCGCCTTGGCATCGGCCAGCCGCTGGGCGACCTGTTCCGCGCTGC
>JBDSTQ010000178.1:0-3911 GCA_039928195.1 Sphingomicrobium sp. | reverse complement strand
GACGCCGCGGCGGTCGAGGCGATGCGCGCGGCGCTGAACGAGCTGCCGATGGACGGTACCGTGGTCATCGGCGAGGGCGAGCGCGACGAGGCGCCGATGCTGTATATCGGAGAAAAAGTCGGCTCGGCCCAAGGCACCGGGCCAAAGATCGACATCGCGCTCGATCCGCTCGAGGGCACCACGCTGACCGCCACCGCCGGACCCAATGCACTCGCGGTGCTGGCCATCGCCGAGGCCGGCGGCCTGCTTAACGCGCCCGACACCTATATGCAGAAAATCGCGGTCGGGCCGGGCTATCCCGACGGCACGATCGACCTCAATCGACCGGTCGCCGACAATATCAACGCGATCGCCAAAGCGAAGGGCGTCGCGCCCGCCGATATCATCGCCTGTGTCCTCGACCGTCCGCGCCATGCCGAGATCATCGCCGAGCTGCGCGCTTTGGGCTGCGGCATCGTCCTCATCCCCGATGGCGACGTCGCCGGAGTCATCGCTACCGCCGACCCCGACACCGGGATCGACGTCTATATGGGCAGTGGCGGCGCCCCCGAAGGCGTCCTCGCGGCGGCCGCGCTGCGCTGCGTCGGCGGCCAGATCCAGGGCAAATTGCTATTCCGCAATGAAGACGAGATTGCGCGCGCGCGCCGCTGGGGGATCGAGGATCTCGACCGCGTCTACACCCTCGACGACATGGCCAAAGGCGATTGCATCTTCGCCGCTACCGGGGTCACCGACGGCTCGCTGCTCAAGGGCGTCCACCGCCGCAAGGCGTGCGTCACGACCGAGACGATCGTCATGCGCGCGAGCTCGGGCACCGTTCGCCGCGTCGCCACCGAACATTATAACCTCGGCAGCCAGCGCAGGCTCTAGACACCGTCTGGCGTTCCCCGGCGCAGGCCGGGGCCCCAGCGCACAAAGGAAGTCTGGACCCCGGCCTTAGCCCGCGTACAGTCCAATTGATGATCGAAGCCAACGACCCGCCCTTGCTCCGCCCCGAGCCAGCTTACCGCCATGTGCTGCGGATCAACGCCGCGATGCTGTGGCTACCTTTGCTCGCCGGATCGCTCGCCGCGGACCGCCTGCTGCTCGCGACGACGCCATTTGCGTGGCTCGCGCCACTGGCGGTGGGCGCGATCACCGTACTTGCCGTGATCGTTGCTCCAAACCGCATCTATCGCCGCCTCGGCTACCGCATCGACGATCGGCTGCTCCAGGCGGTGCGCGGCTGGCTGGTCCATGTCGACACCATCGTGCCGTTCGTCCGCGTCCAGCACATCGACGTCACCCGGTCGCTGTTCGACAAGCTGTTCGGCACCGCCAGCCTGATCGTCCACACCGCCGGAACGCATAACAGCATCGTCCGCGTCGACGGCCTCGCGCCGGACACTGCGCTCGCCATGCGCGACACCATCCGCGCGCACATCCGGACCGATTTCGCGTGACCGGCACCGCGCTGCCGGCTCAGGATCTGGGCCCGCCCGAACGGCTCCATCCTTTATTTCTGCTGACCGGGCTCGGCGGCACGGTGCGCGGTGCCTGGGGAATGCTCGCGCTCGGCTTGTGGCTCGGCAGCCAGGGCCGCTGGGGGCTGATTGGGGCGATTGCCGGCGCGTATATCGCAATCTCGCTCGGCGGCTTGCTGCTGCGCTGGCTCAAGCTCGAATATCGCGTCGGCGAGCATGAAATCCGCATCGACACCGGCTTGTTCGAACGCACCAGCCGCGCGATCCCGTTCGACCGCATCCAGGACGTCGATATCGAGCAGGGGCCGGTTCAGCGCCTGCTCGGCCTCGCCCAGGTGCGCTTCGAGACCGGCGCAGCGGCGGGCGGCAGTGACGGCGTGTTGCACACCATCTCGCTCGAACGCGCAGAAAGCCTGCGCCGCCTGGTGCGTGCCAACCGCACGCGGGTTAGCGCGCTCGCGCCCGCCGCGGCGGAGGTCGAGAACGCCGCGCCGCTGTTCGCGATGGACAATCGAAGGCTCGCCGTCGCCGGGCTGTTCAATTTCTCGCTGGCGGTGCTCGCCGGGCTGTTCGGTCTCAGCCAGACGCTCGGCAACTTCGCCGGCTTCGACCCCTTTAGCCGCCGCTTCTGGATCAATGCGTTGGACTTCACCGGCCCGCTCCAGGCCTATGTCGCGGTCCACCGCGTCGTCGCCGCGCTCGCCGGCGCCGTGCTGCTGCTCGCGCTTGGCGCGGCGACCGGGATCGTCCGCACCGTGCTGCGCGATTACGGCTTCCGCCTCGACCGCGTCGGTGTGGCGCTGCGCCGCCGCCGTGGGCTACTCACTCTGACCGACGTCAGCCTGCCGCTCGCCCGCGTCCAGGCGGCAATCGTCGCCACGGGACCAGTGCGCCGCGCGCTCGGCTGGTTCGAACTCAAGCTCCAAAGCCTCGCGCAGGATGAGGCAAGCAAGGGCGACCATGTCGTTGCTCCGCTCGCCCGCGCGGACGAAATCGACCGTGTCCTTGCCGAGCTGCGCTGGCCCGCCGCCCCGCCCGCGCTCGCCTGGCGCAACGTCTCGCGCGCTTATCTCTACCTGTTTCTGCTGGCGATGATTCCGATCGCGGCGGGGGGCGCCGTCCAGGCCGCATTCGTGCCGTGGCTCGGCGCGACGACGCTCACTGTCGTCGCGACCGCCGCGCTGCTGCGAATCCGCGCGTGGCCGCGCACGCGCTATGCGCTCGACGGCAAATTTCTGTTCGTCGAGGGCGGCTGGTGGCGTCAGCACCGCTTGTTGCTCCCGCTCGCGCGCGTCCAGAGCGCCGACGTCACCGAAAATTCGCTGACCCGTCTGTTCGGCGTCGCCACCGTCCGGCTTGGCGTGGCCGGCGGCGGCGGTTTCTCCGACCATCGCGTTCCGGCACTCCCGCGCGCGACCGCGTTCGACCTCCGCCGCGCGATCCTCGCATGACCGCCGCGCTAAACATCGAGCATTCGGTGCGCGGCCAGGCGTGGCGCTGGCGCCGCGCCGCAGCGCCCGACATGGGGCCCGCCATCGGGATCGATTCGCTGACCGACGAATTGCTCCTCGCGCGCGGGGTCGATCGCGCCGATCTCGCGCGTCACCGCGACCCGCGCATCCGCGACTTCCTCCCCGACCCGAGCTGCTTTGCCGACATGGACAAGGGCGCCAAACGTCTCGCCGACGCGGTCGAGGGCGGCGAGAACATCGCCATCTTCGGCGACTATGACGTCGACGGCGCCACCAGCGCGGCGTTGCTCGTCCTGCTCCTCCGCCGCCTCGGGGTCGAGGCGACAACCTACATCCCCGACCGGCTGATGGAGGGCTACGGTCCTTCGGGCAAAGCGCTGTGCGAATTGAAGGCGCAAGGCGCGAGCCTCGCGGTGTGCGTCGATTGCGGCGCGCAGGCGTTCGAAGCACTCGACGAAGCCAAAGCCGCCGAACTCGACGTGATCGTCGTCGACCATCACCAATGCGCGACCCTGCTCCCGGTCGCGCATTCGATGATCAACCCCAACCGCCTCGACGAAAGCGCCGAAGGGGCGACTCACGGGCATCTGGCGGCAGTCGGGATGGCCTTCCTGCTCGGGGTCGCACTGATCCGCGAGCTGCGGAGCCGCGGCCGCTTCGCCGAAACTCCCGAACCCAAAATCCTCGACTTGCTCGACCTCGTCGCGCTCGGCACCGTCGCCGACGTCGCCAAGCTGCGCGGACTCAACCGCGCGTTTGTGACTCAAGGCCTCAAGATCATGGCCGGCCGCCAGAACATCGGCCTCAGCGCGCTCGCCGGGGCCGCGAAGCTGGTCAAGCCGCCGTCGACGCGCGATCTCGGTTTCGCGCTCGGGCCCAGGATCAACGCCGGTGGCCGCGTCGGCAAGTCCGACCTTGGCGTGCGCCTGCTGACCACCGCCGACCCCGAGGAAGCGCGCACCATCGCCGAGGAATT
>JBDSTQ010000177.1:0-8009 GCA_039928195.1 Sphingomicrobium sp. | reverse complement strand
CCGCGGCGGTGTCGCCGGTGAAGGTCAGCGCGCCAAGATCATAGCCATAATGGTTGGCACCCGAATGCCGCCACGGGCCGATTACCAGATGAAGCAAGCCGCTGCCTTCATATTTGGAAGCCAGCGCCTGGTAGACCGCGGGCGCGCCATAACTGTCTTCCTGGTCCCATTGGCCGACCTCGAGCATCGTCGGGACGGTCAGCGCATGCTGCGCCATGATCTTGTCCATCGCCTGCAGCGACCAGAAATCGGTGTAAGCAGGATTCTGGAACAGCTTCTGCACGAACGGGTAATTTTCGGCGTTTAGCGAGCGCGCATAATCGGCCATCGATCCCGCCGCGAGGATGCGCGAATAATCGTCGCCGCCGCCAACCGCGATCCCGCTGCCTTCGGCTTTGGCGGTGCTTTGCGACACCGCGAAGTCGATGCCGCCGGTGCGGAAGGCGCCATTGTGAAACCAGTCGTCGCCCATCCAGCCGTCGACCATCGGGCTTTGCGGTACCGCGGCCTTCAACGCCGGATGCGGATTGATCTCGGCGGCGAGCGTCGTGAAGCCGAGGTAGGAGGAGCCGATCACCCCGACCTGGCCATTGCCCTCCGGCACATTCTTCACCAGCCAGTCGATCGCGTCGTAAGCGTCGGTCGATTCGTCGATACCGGTGGTGTTGAGCGGCCCGACCATCGGCCGGTTCATGACGAACGCGCCTTCCGAATTATGAAGCCCGCGGATGTCCTGATAGACGCGCACATAGCCGTCATCGACAAAGTCCCAGTCCATCACCGGCAAAATGTCGTGGATCGTTTGCCCGGCGCTGCGCGCGGTCGAGCCCTTGGCGTCATAGGGCGTGCGCGACAGCAGGATCGGGCCGTTGGTCGTGCCCTTCTTCATCACGATCACAGTGTACAGCCTGGTCCCGTCGCGCATCGGCACCATCGCGGTGCGTTTGACGAAGTCGGCGCTGGGCAGGACCGGGTCGTAACTCGCGACGACGTCGGGGGTCATCGGGGTAACGACCGGCGGCGCGGTGGCGGCCACCAGCAGGAGCGGAGCGAGGATGGTAGCAAGTCGGGCGGTGAGATTCATGAACGGGAGACTATGACCGCTTCCCGGGACCCGCAAGCGTCGGCCGGCTGCTCGAAAGGCGATTTTCGGTAGGCGTGGTCGAGGCTACCATCCTTGGGATCCTCGCGCTGCTCGCCAAGGGTTGCTTCAGGCGTTCACCCTGATGTCGTTGGCGTGCGCGGGATAGGGTGCGGCGACCGGGCGTTCGATCGCGGTTCCGCCGAGCTTGCTCGAGAAGCCATGATTGACGTCGCGGTGGTGCGCTTCGTCGGCGCGGACCAAAAGCACGACATCGCGCAGCGTCGCGTCGTTCGCCATCTTCCAATAATGTTTCGCGATCGCCGGCGCCGGGACATTGGGCGAGCGTCCTTCGTCGATCTCCTTGAGGTAGAGCGTGTAGCTGATCACCGCTTCTTCCTCGAAATAGCCGACCACGCGATGCGCGGTGCGCGACGAGAATAGATAAAGAATCGAGAATAGCCCGAGGAAGATCCACTGCGCGAGCAGGATCACGAGCCGCTCGAACAAGGTCGGTTTGGCGATCTCGATGAAGGTCATCAAATGCATCCGCTCGTTCTCGGCTTCCTCGAGCAATGTGCGGATCCAGCCTTCGTCATCTTTCATCCGCCGCAGAGAACTTAAATGCGTAAACATCGCCCCGACCATCCCAGGGACCGCGGCAACAGTTTCAAGGACGATCGCGCGATGACCGTAACGCTTGGCGAAAAAGGTGTCGGCGCAGAACCGCAAAAGCTTGGTGAAGCCGAGCGCGAAGCGGTCAGAAAAGTCTACCGGCTGGTGATGCATTAACGGCAGCGCGTCATGTTCTTCGGCAAGGCCGCGTACATCGGGTTTGAGAAGGGTATTGGTCATGCGTTCAATCCTTGCTGACGGGTGCGGCGGCGGCGGCGGCCTTGACGCTGTACCGCCCGGCAAGGTCGAGGTGGATTAGTCGCGCTTCGGCGCTGGTGGCCGCATGCGCCTTCTTCACCGACGCACGCTTGCGCCGGAGCCAATATGCCTGATCCATTCGATCGACCTTGCGTGGGCAAGCGAGGGTGTGGAACCCCTCTGTCACAGGATGCTTGCGGAAAGTGCAGGTGATGCAATGGCTTACCACGTCGCTCGTGCAATAGCGAACGCGGCAAATTGCGCTCGACTCCGGCCGATTGGGAACATAGGAAGAACATATGGCCCAACTCGACACTCAGGCGAAGCTCGCGATTCTCGCCGACGCGGCCAAATATGATGCGAGCTGCGCATCGTCCGGAACGTCCAAACGCGACAGCCGCGGCGGTACCGGCATGGGGTCAACCGAGGGCATGGGGATCTGCCATGCCTATGCGCCCGACGGACGGTGCATTAGCCTGCTCAAAATCCTGCTGACCAACAGCTGCATTTTCGATTGCGCGTACTGCATCAACCGCAAAAGCTCGAATGTCCGCCGCGCGCGTTTCACTGCGCAGGAAGTCGTCCAGCTCACGCTCGCATTCTACAAACGCAATTATATCGAGGGGCTGTTCCTCTCCTCGGGCATCATCAAATCGTCCAATTACACGATGGAGCAATTGGTCGAAGTCGCGCGGTGCTTGCGCGAAGATCATGATTTCCGCGGTTATATTCATTTGAAAACGATTCCCGATGCCGATCCCGAGCTGGTGCGCCAGGCCGGGCTCCACGCCGACCGCGTGTCGATCAACGTCGAGCTGCCAACGGTGCGTGGGCTGACCGAACTCGCGCCCGAGAAAAGCGCGCCGCGGATCGAGGGCGCGATGGGCGAGATGAAGGCGGCGATCGTCGAAGCGCGCGATTCCTCGAAGCGCTTCAAATCGGCTCCGAAGTTCGCGCCGGCGGGCCAGTCGACCCAGATGATCGTCGGTGCCGACGCCGCCAACGATGCCGATATCGTCAGCCGCGCGAGCCAGCTTTACGACCGCTTCGGCCTCCGCCGCGTCTATTATTCGGCGTTCAGCCCGATCCCCGACGCCAGCGCGGTGTTGCCGTTGAAGCGTCCGCCGCTGATGCGCGAGCATCGTCTGTATCAATCGGACTGGCTGATGCGCTTCTACGGCTTCGCGCCGAAAGAGGTGGTCGCGGCGACCGAGGACGGCATGCTGCCGCTCGATATCGACCCCAAGCTCGCGTGGGCGCTCAAGTTTCGCGAGAGTTTCCCGGTCGACGTCAACCGCGCGCCGCGCGATGCGCTGCTGCGCGTTCCGGGGCTCGGCACCAAGGCGGTCAAGCGCATCCTCCAGTCGCGGCGCTGGCGCGCGCTCCGCCTCGACGATGTCGCACGGCTGACGGTGTCGGTGGCCAAGGTGCGGCCGTTCATCGTCACCGCCGACTGGCGCCCAACCTTGCTCACTGATCGCGCCGATTTGAAGCGGCTGATCGCGCCGCAGCCCAACCAGCTCGAACTGTTCGCCGCCTGATCCGTTGGAACGCAATGCTTCGCGACGGACCGATGATCGACGCGCACCGCGTGACGCTCGCCGCGCCCGATGATTTCGACGGCTGGCGCGACGCCGCGCGTGACCTCGCCGAAGGCGGCGTGCCGCCCGAAGCAGTTGTGTGGCAGGTCTCGGGCGGCGACGCCGATCTGTTTGGCGGGGCGGCGCAGAAACTCGGCGCGCCCAGTTTTGCCGTTCCTCGTGATTTCGTGTCGCTTGCCAAGGCGGTTGTCTGCCATTCCGATCCGCAACGTTTCGCCTTGCTCTATGCCTTGCTGTGGAAGCTACGCGGCAATCGCCAGGCGCTGAGCGACCGCGCCGATCCCTTGGTCGACCGCCTCGAGCGGCTCGCCAAGGAAGTCCGCCGCGACGCCCACAAGATGCACGCTTTCGTCCGCTTCCGCGAAGTCGAAGACGCGAGCGGCGCCCGCTTCGTCGCCTTTTTCGAGCCCGATCATCATATCGTCCGGCGGGAGGCAGGATTCTTCGTCCGCCGCTTCTCCAACATGCGCTGGTCGATCCTGACGCCCGAACTGAGCATCCATTGGGACGGCGCGACGCTCAGCGAGGGGCCGGGGGCGACCAAGGCCGACGCGCCCGATGGCGACCCGCTCGAGGAAGTTTGGAAAACATATTATGCCAACATCTTCAATCCGGCGCGGCTGAAGGTCGGGGCGATGCTCAAGGAAATGCCCAAGAAATATTGGCGCAACATGCCCGAGACCGCGCTCGTCGCACCGCTCATCGCGGGGGCGCGCAACCGCGAGCTGGCAATGATCGAAGCTTCACCACAGGCGATCGGAGCGGGGGGCAATGTCGCGGAAGCATGGGCGGCGCTGCGTGACGAAGCGTCGAAGTGCACCCGCTGCGATCTGTTCAAATGCGCCACGCAAACGGTGTTCGGCGAAGGCCCGCTCGACGCGCGCATTGTGTTCGTCGGCGAGCAGCCGGGCGATCAGGAGGATCTGTCCGGTCGTCCGTTTATCGGACCTGCCGGGCAAATGTTCGACGAGGCGCTCGAGCAAGCCGGGATCGAGCGCGCGAACGTTTATGTAACCAATGCGGTCAAGCATTTCAAATTCGTGTCGCGCGGCAAGCGCCGCATTCACCAAAAGCCCGATACCGGTGAAATCGACGCCTGCCGCTGGTGGATCGAGCAGGAGCGCGCGCTGATCAAGCCGCCGCTGACGGTCGCGCTCGGCGCCACCGCGGCGCGCTCGCTGACCGGCAAGACGCTGACCATTTCGCGCGTTCGCGAAGCGGCGCTGACGCTCGCCGACGGCGGCGAATGCTGGGTCACGGTCCACCCGAGCTTTCTGCTTCGTATCCCCGAGGAAGATCGCCGTCGCGAAGAACGGGCGCTGTTCGTCCGCGATTTGCAGCGCATCAAGGCGCGCGCCGAAGCGCTCGCCTAAAAATTATAGCCGAGCGTGGCCTTGATCGTGCGCGGGGCTCCGGGGGCGATGTTGTTGTCGTTGTGCGCGGTCGGGAAATATTGGCTCCCGAGCAGATTTTCGACGTTGATCTGGGCCTGCATTCCGCGCGGCAATTTGTAGAAGACCGCTGCATCGACCCGGGCATAGCCGGCCAAGACGACATGATTGCTGATCGACGCGAAGGACTTTGTCCGCGCAATGATCCCTAATCCGACGCCGACATCACGCGACACATCGTAGCGGTTCCACAGCGAGAATGTGTGGCGCGGGACCAGTGGCACTTCGCGGCCGGCCGGCGCCGCGCTGGTAGCCTTGCGCACCGCGGCTTTCTGCCACGCATAGCCGCCCGAGATCAGCCAGCCTTTGGCGATGCTACGCTCGAGCCCCAGTTCCAATCCTTTGCTGCGCGTCGCGCCGGTCAGCAGAATATTGCCCAAGACATCGCGCGCCTGGGTGTTGGTGCGGTCGAGCCGATACAGTGCGGCGGTCGCGAGCAAACCCTCGACCGGGGCCCATTTCGCCCCGACCTCAAGATTGTCGAAACGCTCGGGTTTGAGCGCATCGGTCACTGCCGTCAGCCCGCTGAACTGGTCACCCGATTGCGGAAGAAACGAACGGCTGTAGCCCGCGTAAAGCGAGATATTGTCGGTCGGCTTGGCGATCAGGCCGAGCCGGGGCGACCAGAGATTGTCGCGGCGACTGAAATTCGATGCGGACGCGCGCAGGTCGGCGAGCTTGAGCGTAAATCTGTCGAAGCGGAGACCGGCTACGATCTCGACCGCGCGCGACAGGCGAATTTGGTCCTGGACGTAGAGCGCGGCGACGCTCGCCCGCGTGCGGTTGTTGGCGTCGCTTGGCGCCGACCCGAAGATGACGTCGGCCGCGACCGTGGGATCGCCAACGGGAACCGCACTGCCGCTGGCGAAGCTGCCGGTCATGCGGTGGTTGCGCGACTTCTCGCGTCCGATTTCAAACCCGAGCAGGAGCGTCTGCTCAATCCCGGCGAGGCGTGTGTTCCAAATGAGATCGGTCTGGCTGAACGCATTGGTGCGGTCGTTGACGCTATTATATGCGCCAAGCGTGACGAGCCCGGTCGCGGCGCTGAACGCGGTCGGATAAATATTCTGGTAGAATTTCTGGTAAGCGCCGGCGAGCGAGTGATTGCGGAGTGTGATCCCGCCGCCAAAATCTTGCTCGATGCTCAGCGTCGCCAGATTGACGTCAACGCGCGCAGCGCTTTGATCCGGATCGCCGAAAAAGGTGCGGCGAAAACCCTTGAGCGGGCGGCCGCCGTCGGCGGGAATGCCGCGGTCGGCGACTCGGCGGTCGTGAAACCGCTCATAGCCAAGGTCGATACGAGTACCCGGGCCGGCGGCGAACGCGAGCGTCGGATTGATTCCATAGCGCTGGCCATCGACGTGGCGACGGAAACTCCGACTGTCCTCGGCGATGGCATTCAGCCGTGCGCCGAGCGCACTTCCGAGCGGCTGGTCGAGATCGCCGGTCAGGCGATAGCCGCCGAAGCCATCACCCGACGCGGTGAGTTGACGCGCGGGGCTCAAGTTCGAACGCTTGAGCACGCGGTTGACTACGCCGCCGCCCCCGCCACGGCCGAAGATCATGGCATTGGGGCCTTTCAACACTTCGACCCGCTCGACGTTGTAGAAATCGCGGAAATATTGGACGTCGTCGCGCACCCCGTCGATGAAGAAGTCGGCGGTGCTATTATTGCCGCGCAGCGTCATCTGGTCGCGATTGCCTTCGCCGGTGCCGGGGGTTGCGCCGGGGACGAAGTATAGCAGGTCGGCGACCGAGCGCAGCTGCTGGTCCTCGATCTGCGCTTCGGAAATGACCGTCAGCGCCTGCGGTATGTCGCGGATTTCGGTGCTTGTGCGGGTGCCGGTCGCGGTCGAGCGCGCGCCATAGTCGCTGCGCGTGCCGGTAACGATGATCGGATCGACGGTTGTGGCCGAAGCGGCGGACAAGGCGAGGAGGGAATGCGTCAGAATGAACATCGCTTCGTATTAGCGCTAATGATATTCATTCGCAATAAGTGTTCGCTTGAGACAGGGTCGTCTGTCGAGATTCAACGGCATTCCGCCAGCCGGGCGCAGGGTGACCGAACCCGAGAAGCGCACCGAGGCGCCGGGGACCGGCGAGAACTTCCACAGAGCGAGCCACTGCGCGAGGATGGTCATCGCCTCGGCCATGGCGAAGCGCGCCCCGACACAGGTTCGTGGTCCGCCGCCGAACGGAATATATTGAAAGCGGTGGAGCAAGGCCCGGCGCTCGGGCGAAAAGCGCGTCGGATCGAACGCGTCGGGCGCATCCCACAGGCTTTTGTGACGATGCAGCAACCACGGCCAGATCGAGATCAGGTCGCCCGGCCGGACTGTATGCTCGCCGAGGCGGTCGGCCGCGATCGCCTCGCGGTCGAAGCGCGGCGCGGGCGGATACAGCCGCAGCGATTCCTCAATGATCGTCCGCAGCAGCGGAAGACGATCGGGTAACGACGCATCGGCGCCCGTGGCCAGCGCCGCGGCGGCCTCGGCGGCGGCCTGGTCCTGCAGTTCGGGCTGCTCGGACAGGAGATATAGCGTCCAGGTCAGCGCGTTCGCCGTTGTTTCGTGACCAGCGAGATAAAAGGTCGCGGCATTGTCGACCGCCAGCTCGACCGCTTCGTCTTCGGGAAAGCGCGCGCGCAATGCGTGAATCATCCGCGTCACGAAATCGTCGGGGGCACCGCCGGCGAGCCGCTCGCGGACCAGCGCGCCGAGCGTGCGGCGCAGGTAGATCTGTCCGCGGCGGCCGCGGTATCCGCGCAGGCTGACCGGGAACATCGGCACACCCAGCAATATCTGCAGCCGCGCCTCGCTGATTCCGCCCAGCGCCGCGGCAATGTGCGTCATCGCCTGATCGCTGGTCAGGCGCGGGTCGCCGCTGAACAGGGCGTCGGAGATGATTCGCATGGTCGCGGTGGTGGCTTCGTGCGCCATGTCGCGCACCGCCGGGGTCCAGCTCGCGGCGGCGTGCTCGGCGACCGCGAAGAAGACCGGGACC
>JBDSTQ010000176.1:0-7485 GCA_039928195.1 Sphingomicrobium sp. | reverse complement strand
CCGAATAGCTCTGCTCGGGCTGGTCGTCGGCGCGGAAGAGGTCGCGGGTCACTTCGGCGATCGACACCAGGTCGCCCGAATTGATCTTCGCTTCATATTCCTGGGCGCGACGCGACCACATGGTGCGCTTGACCTTGGGCTTGCCTTTCAGGGTTTCGAGCGCATCCCGCATCGTCTTGTCGCTCGACAGCTTGCGCATGCCGACGCTGTCCGCCTTGCCCACAGGCACGCGCAGCGTCATTTTTTCCTTTTCGAAACGCAGCACATAAAGGTCGAGACGGGTCCCGGCGATCTCGGTGCTTTGCAGCTCCACGACCCGGCCGACGCCATGCTTGGGGTACACGACATAATCACCGACATCGAAGCTCAGCGCCTTTGTAGCCATTGCTCACCTTTTCCTTTGTAGCGCGAGAAGAGCCGACACATCCGCATCGTCCCCCAATACGACCGACCCGGCCGCGGCTCCTCGCCTGTTTCGTGGCTTCCTAAAACTAGGGCCGCTGCTGATTCGCGGCGGCCCTGTGTGACAATTTTATATCATAACGGAGCTTGAAAAGCCAGCCCAAGCTGGAACGGCTGCGCGGCATCGACTTCACATAGATTATGAAGCCCCAGGCCAAGCAGCCGGATGCCGCGCGGCAACGGGTGGAGCGCCACCAGCAAACCCTGCCCGGCGGCGAGGAATTCGGCCAGCCCGGCGATGTTCGCGGCAAAGCTCTTTGACCGCGTGACCAGTGTGAAATCGGAATATTTGACCTTGAGCGTGACGGTGCGCCCGGCGACCGCGGCGCGCGCGATCCGGTCCCACGCATAGCCGGCGATGCGCTCGAGCTCGGCGGCGAGCCGCGCGGGGTCGGACTGGTCCTCGTCGAATGTGCGCTCTGCGCTGACCGATTTGTACGGCCGGTCGGGCTTGACTTCGCGCTCGTCGATGCCGCGGCAGATGCGCCAGTACCAGCCGCCGCTGCTGCCGAATTGCGCCTCGAGCGCGGGGCGGGGCCAGTCGCGCAAATCGGCGCCGGTGACGATCCCCAACGCCGCCATCTTGCGCGCCGTGACCGGGCCGATGCCGTGGAAGCGCGCGACCGGCAGCGAGGCGACGAACTCGGGGCCGCGTTCGGGCGTGATCACGCACAGTCCGTCGGGCTTGCGATGGTCGCTGGCGAGCTTGGCGATGAACTTGCAGTAACTGACGCCGGCCGAGGCGGTGAGCCCGGTCTCGGCGCGGATGCGACGGCGGATGTCCTCGGCGATCGCGCGCGCGCTGCCGAGGCCGAGCCGGTCCTCGCTGACGTCGAGATAGGCTTCGTCGAGGCTGAGGGGTTCGACCAGATCGCTATAGTCGGCGAAGATCGCGCGGATCTGCTGCGACACTTCGCGGTAGCGCTCGAAGCGTGGTTTGACGAAGATCAGCTCGGGGCAGCGGCGTTTGGCGGTGACCGAGGGCATCGCCGAGCGGACTCCGAACACGCGTGCTTCATAGCTTGCCGCCGCGACTACCCCGCGATGGCCTCCGCCGACCGCGACCGGGCGACCACGCAGCGCCGGGTCGTCGCGCTGTTCGACCGACGCGAAAAAGGCGTCCATGTCGACATGGATGATCTTGCGGACGGGGCGGTCATCACTTTGCATCGCGGCGTCGATCTGATTAAGGCCCGCCCCCATGAACATCCACGAATATCAAGCCAAGGAATTGCTCGCCAAGCATGGCGTGCCGGTGCCTGCGGGCTTTGCCGCAATGTCGGTCGATGAAGCGGTTGCCGCCGCCGGCAAATTGCCGGGGCCATTGTGGGTGGTCAAATCGCAGATTCACGCGGGCGGGCGCGGCAAGGGCAAGTTCAAGGAATTGGGCGAGAGCGCGAAGGGCGGGGTTCGGCTCGCCCACTCAATCGATGAGGTGCGGACACATTCGGCTGAAATGCTCGGCAAGACTTTGGTCACGATCCAGACCGGTGCCGAGGGCAAATTGGTCCAGCGGCTGTACATCACTGACGGGGTCGATATCGCCAAGGAATATTATCTCGCTTTGCTGGTCGACCGCGAAAGCGGCCGCGTCGCGATCGTCGCCTCGACCGAAGGCGGGATGGATATCGAGGCGGTGGCGCATGACAGCCCGGAGAAAATCGACACGCTGACGATCGATCCCGCGACCGGGCTGATGCCGCACCACGGCCGCGCGGTCGCGGCGGCATTGGGCCTCGATGGCGATCTCGCCAAGCAGGCGGGCAAGGTGCTCGGCAAGCTCTATGCCGCGTTCCGCGCGACCGACGCGTCGCAGATCGAGATCAATCCGCTCGCGGTGACCAAGAAGGGCGAATTGCTGGTGCTCGATGCCAAGATCAGCTTCGACAATAATGCCGAATTCCGCCACCCCGAGCTGGAGGCGCTGCGCGACCTCACCGAGGAAGAACCGGCGGAAGTCGAGGCGTCGAAATACGACCTCGCTTACATCAAATTGGACGGCAATATCGGGTGCATGGTGAATGGCGCGGGCCTCGCCATGGCGACGATGGACATCATCAAGCTGGAGGGCGGCGAACCCGCCAACTTTCTCGATGTCGGCGGCGGCGCGTCGAAGGAAAAGGTCACCGCGGCGTTCAAGATCATCCTCTCCGATCCCTCGGTCCAGGGCATCCTCGTCAACATTTTCGGCGGGATCATGAAATGCGACATCATCGCCGACGGCATCGTCGCCGCCGCGCGCGAGGTCGATTTGCAAGTACCGCTGGTGGTCCGGCTCGAAGGCACCAACGTTGCCCAGGGCAAGGATATTTTGGCCAATAGCGGGCTGCCGATCATTTCCGCCGAGGATCTGGGCGATGCGGCGAGGAAGATCGTCGCCGAGGTCAAGGTCGCGGCATAGGGGTTCTCGTCACCCCCGCGCAGGTGGGGGGTCCCGCGACCTTCTTTCAGGCGGGTATGTTTTCAGCGGGATTCTCGCTTTCGCGGGAATGACGAAGTGGAGAGAGTGAACCAATGAAGCTACTCGTCGCGGTCAAACGGGTGATCGATTATAACGTCAAGCCGCGGGTCAAGCTCGACGGCTCGGGGGTCGATCTCGCCAACGTCAAAATGTCGATGAACCCGTTCGACGAAATTGCGGTCGAGGAAGCCATCAGGCTCAAGGAAAAGGGCGTCGCGACCGAGATTGTCGCGGTGTCGATCGGCCCGGCCAAGGCGCAAGAGACGTTGCGCACCGCGCTGGCGATGGGCGCCGACCGTGCGATCCTCGTCCAGACTGATGAGGACGTCGAGCCCTTGGGCGTCGCTAAGATCCTCGCCAAGATCGCCGCCGAGGAAGCGCCGCAGATGATCGTCCTCGGCAAGCAGGCGATCGACGACGATAATAATGCCACCGGGCAGATGCTCGCCGCCTTGCTCGGCTGGCCGCAGGGGACATTCGCGTCGAAGCTCGAAGCCGCCGAGGGCAGTATTCAGGTGACTCGCGAAGTCGATGGCGGGCTTGAGACGGTCAAGCTCGACTTGCCCGCGATCGTCACCGTCGATTTGCGCCTCAACGAGCCGCGCTACGCGTCGCTGCCGAACATCATGAAGGCCAAGTCGAAGCCACTCGAGACCAAGTCGCCGGGCGATTATGGAGTCGATGTCGCCCGCCGGCTGGAGATACTGAAAGTAGTCGAGCCGGCCAAGCGCCAGGCGGGAATCAAGATCGGTTCGGTCGATGAACTGGTGACCAAATTGAAAGCGTTGGGAGTGGCGAAATGAAGACGCTGGTGCTGATCGATCATGAAGGCGGCGCGATCAAGGATGCGACTCTGGCCACGGTCACCGCCGCGGCGCAGCTTGGCGAAGTCCACGCCTTGGTCGCCGGCAAGGGTGTCGATGGCGTCGCGCAGGCGGCAGCGAAAATCGCCGGGGTCGGCAAGATCCACGTCGCCGACGCCGCGCACCTCGAGCATCAGCTGGCCGAGGACGTCGCGCCGATCGTCGCCGCATTGATGGCCGATCATGACGCGTTCCTTGCGTCAGCCACCACGACCGGCAAGAATATCGCGCCGCGCGTCGCCGCCTTGCTCGACGCGATGCAGATTTCGGACATTCTATCGGTCGAAGGCGAAGACACGTTCACGCGCCCGATCTACGCCGGCAACGCGATCGCCACGGTCAAGTCGAAGGACGCCAAGAAGGTCATCACCGTGCGCGGCACCGCGTTCGAGAAAGCGGCAGCGGACGGCGGCAGTGGAACGCTTGAAACTGTCGACGCCGGCGCCGCTTCGGGCAAGTCGAGCTTCGTCGGCGCCGAGCTGTCGAAGTCCGAACGGCCCGAATTGACCAGCGCCAAAGTAATCGTCTCGGGCGGCCGCGCGCTCGGCTCCAATGAACAGTTTCATGGCTTGCTCGACCCGCTCGCCGACAAGCTTGGCGCTGCGGTCGGGGCGAGCCGCGCGGCGGTCGACGCGGGCTATGCCCCGAACGATTACCAGGTCGGCCAGACGGGCAAGATCGTCGCCCCCGAAGTCTATGTCGCGATCGGCATTTCGGGCGCGATCCAGCACCTCGCCGGGATGAAGGATTCGAAGGTCATCGTCGCGATCAACAAGGATGAGGACGCGCCGATCTTCCAGGTCGCCGACATCGGCCTGGTCGGCGATTTGTTCAAGATTGTGCCCGAGTTAACGGAGAAGCTTTAGGAGCGAATCCTAAAGTGCGCGGCCCAGCCAACGCATCAGGTTGAGCAGGAATTGCTTGTTGTCGTTGTCGGTTGAATTCATCCCGAGCTTGCGTCCATTGTCTTCCTGCGCACTGATCATTGCCGCCTCGGCAAGCACCACGACACGGCCCTTGCCGAGCGGGAACGCCCCGCCCTGAACCCAGCCTTGTACCGAATGCGGAACGACGAAATTGGTGGTGACGAGCACGTCGCCGCCCGACCGCCTGACGGTCGGCACGCCGGTGCGGCTGATCGCGGTCGGCGACAGGGTCAGCAGCGGGGTCATTCCCGGCCCGAGTTTGAAGGCGTCGCCGGTGAACGTTTCGACCGTCCGAACTGCCTCCTTCGGGTTGCGCCCAGCGGTGATCGGATGCGCCCCAAGCAGGCCATTCGCGGTCGAGAATATCAGCCGCGATTCGTCGCCGGTAGCGGCCCGAAATTGCTTCGCGTCGAAAGTCATCCCCTTGGCGACTTCCAACCCCAATGCCTGCGCTACGGTCTCGACCGCGTTGGGGTAGGGCGCGTGGTCGGTGACGAGCAACAATGATCCTCCCTGCCGGATCCACCCGATTAGCGCCGACACTTCCGCCGCGCTGAATGCTGGGGAATCCTTGGTTTGCGTGTCTGATTCGGCCGTCACGACGGCGACGATCCGCCCCTTGGCGAGGGTCGCCGCACTCAAGGGATCGGACAGCGCGCGAAGTTGAAAGCCGTCGTTGCGCAACAGCTTTGCGAACGGTCGGTACGTATCGTCGATCCGATGACGATTGTGATGAGCCGCGTCGAACAGGATGGTCGGTCCATGGTCCGAAGCAAACGCTGGCCGCGCCACGCGGGCATCGAACGCAATTGGCGCACTCATCACCAAATACGTTGCGACTGCCGCTGCCGCCATCGCGCCCACGATCCACATCAGGCGTCGCTTGCCGCGCCCCGCTAAATGCATCAGCCGCCCTCCCCGACCTTGCGAACGTAGACCGATCGAACGGCTGACCTTCCGCAACGATCGACGACACGAACGATAGCATTAAAGAGGCTGCTGGTCATCCAGGTCGCCGACATATAGCGGCAAGCAATGGGCGAAACATTGGCGGTTCTCCTCAAGCTAGGCTTTACCCCTAGAACCCACCGAGGAAGGCCGCGACGTTGGCGCCGAGCGCGTCGACCGCGTAGCCGCCTTCCATCACAATCAGGGTCGGGACACCGAGCGCGGCGATGCGGCGGGCCATTGGGGTGTAGTCGGCGGTTTGAAGCGCGAAATAGCTGATCGGGTCGCCGGCGTAGGTGTCGGCGCCGTAGCTCACGATCAGCAATTCGGGCGCGGATTTCGCGAGCCAGTTGAGCGCTTGGACCAGCGCCGGTTCATAGGCCGCCCAGTCGGTTCCGCGCGGCAATGGCAGGTTGAGGATGTTGCCCGCGCTCTCGTCGGCGTGTCCCCAGAAATAGGGATAATCCATTTTGGGGTCGGCGTGCATTGAGGCGAAGGCGACATCGCCGCGGCCGGCGAAAATGTCCTGCGTGCCATTGCCGTGATGATAATCGACGTCGAGGATCGCAACTTGGCGCTTGCCCGCCGCCAGCGCGGCTTCGGCGGCGATCGCCGCACTGTTGAGATAGGAATAGCCGCCGCAATAATCGCGGCCGGCGTGATGCCCCGGCGGTCGGGTGAAGGCGAACACGCTGCGCTCGCCGCCAAGCACCGCTCCGATCCCGGCAAGCGCGGTTTGCGCGCTCCAATATGCGGCGTCCCATGTCCCCGGTCCGATCGGGGTTGCGGTGTCGAAGCTGTGCTGGCCGAGCCGTGCGTCGATGCGGTCGAGGTCGAGCGGGCGCCGCCCGACCACCGGGAAGGTGTAGGGAAAGGCGCCGCCCGCGCGCCCCGCGGCAAGCCATTGAGCATGCGCGGTGCGGAGGAATTCGAGATAATCGGCGGAATGGACACGCAGCAGCGGCGCAGTGCCGCGGTCGGCCGGCGCTTCGGTCGGACCGATTGCCGCAAGGATCGCGTCGACGCGGCCGCCATGCTCTGCCGCAGGGTGCAGCGCGCCGTTGAAGAATTCGGCGACTGGCGCGTGCGCGCGTTGCCGTTCATCCCAGAAACAGCGCATCGGCCGCGGCTACCTCGACAAAGGGATGGTGCCCAGGGACGGGATCGAACCGCCGACACCGTGATTTTCAGTCACGTGCTCTACCAACTGAGCTACCTGGGCCGATCGCATCAAGCCCGCGCGGGGCCGGTCGGCGAGGCGGCTCCTAACCGTCGCCCTCTTCGCTGTCCAGCCTATCGGGGTCGGCCGGGGGGCCGGCGATGCGATAGCCTTCGCCAAGCCATTTGAGCAGGTCGCGATCCTTGCAGCCTTGGCCGCAGAACGGCGCTTGCGCCTCCGCTGGCGGCTTGCCGCACAGCGGGCAGCGTTTGCTTTTAGGGACGCTCGGCATAGCCGCCGGAGATGGGAAGCGACGCGTCGGCGCGCAAGCTGATCGCGCCGCCAAGCTGCGCCGCGAGGGCGTCGTACCACGCGGGGTGCGCTTGAAGCGCGGCAATCAGCGTGGGGTGCGCGACCAGACACTTCGGGCCCGGCGGCTCGGCGCCGAGGCGGCGGAGCAAGGCGCGGGCTTCGAACGCGGCGCGGTCGGCGGCGAGCTCGATCAGCGAAGCGCGGCGGCGCGGGCGGACGATCTGGACGAAGCCGAAGCCGTTGACCGCGGTGCGTTCGAACGGCTGGGGAAGATGCGCGTCGATGGCCGCCGCGGCGGCGTGGCGCGCGGACTTGTCGCGGACGGTCGGCAAGTCGATTCCGATCGACCCGCCA
>JBDSTQ010000175.1:0-11465 GCA_039928195.1 Sphingomicrobium sp. | reverse complement strand
CGTCAACGAGATGGAGGATTGCGGCGCGGTCTTTCGCAAAAACGGCAAGCCGGTCGACGTCTACAAGCTGTTCGCCCGCGAAGGCGCCAACATCGTCCGCGTGCGCATCTGGAACGACGCCAAGTGGACCAAATACAGCAATTACGCCGATGTGCTGAAGACCATCCGCCGCGCGCATGCGGCGGGGATGCAGGTGTTGCTCGACTTCCATTATTCGGACGATTGGGCCGATGGCGGAAAGCAGATCACGCCTGTCGGCTGGGCCAAGCTGGGCACCGCTGCGCAGGCCGCCGCGCTGCATCATTATACGCGCGATATCTTGCGCCAGCTCGACCGCGACGGCGCGATGCCCGAGATGGTTCAGGTCGGCAACGAGACCAATCCCGAGCTGCTTGGCGGCAAGGTCCCCGGTCGGCCGATCGACTGGACGCGCAACGCCAAGCTGCTCAACGCCGGCATTCGCGCGGTGCGCGAGGCGGGGCGGCGCGGCTCGATTGCGCCGCGAATCATGCTCCACATCGCCCAGCCCGAGTATGTGCTGCCGTGGTTCGACGCGGCGGCGAAGGCGGGGGTGAAGGGCTACGACCTGATCGGCGTCAGTTACTACAGCAAATGGTCGAAATGGACGCTCTCCCAGCTGAAGGACACGATCGCCGCCGCCAAATCGCGCTATGGCAAGGACGTGATTCTGGTCGAGACCGGCTATCCGTTCACGCTCGAAGGCGCCGACACCGCGACCAATTTGCTCGGAACCGATGCGCTCGTCGCCGGCTATCCCGCGACCCCCGAGGGGCAGCGCAAGTTCATGGTCGACATCACCCAACTGACCATCGACGCCGGCGGCATCGGGGTCGTCTATTGGGAGCCTTATTGGGTCTCGACCCGCTGCGGCACGCGCTGGGGCAAGGGCTCGGACTGGGAGAATTCAGCCTGGTTCGATTATCCCAAAACCGAGGCGCTGCCGGTGTTCGAATGGCTCCACCACAGATACGCCCGGCCGCGCTAGCTCACCACCAGGTGGCGTAGAGCGCGATCAGGATCAGCACGACGCCGAGCGCGCCGATATTGAAACCGGCGGTGGTCTTGTATTTGACGTCAGCGGTGTCGATCGTATCGGTGCCTTCGCGCTGCGGGGTCGCCAGCGAGACGATGACGCACAGCAAAGCCGAGACCACGAAGACCACCCCCATGCGGTTGATGAACGGCGTCAGATAATCGTTGAGCCCCTGCGGCAGCGCGGCCGACGGGAGCGTATATTTCATGATCGTCGAGAGCAGCACCGAAGTCACCGCGGCGACGATCGCTCCGGCCTCATTGGCGCGCTTCCAGAACAGGCCGAGCAGGAAGATAACGGTGATTCCGGGGGTGAAGAATCCGGTGAATTCCTGGATGAACTGGAACGCCTGCTCGGAGCTTCCGACCAACGGCCGCGCGGCGAGGATCGCGATGACGATTGCCACCACCGCAGTAATCCGCCCGACCAGGACGAGATGCTTTTCCTGCGCGGGCTTGCCGGTCGCGTCCTCGGCGCGGTCGAGCATATGCTTGCGCTTGGCGTAGACGTCCAAGGTGAAGATGGTCGCGATCGAATTGATCTTGGAAGCGGTCGACGCGACGATCGCCGCGATCAGCGCCGCGAACACCAGCCCGAGCAGCCCCGGCGGCAGCAGCCGCATCATCGTCGGATAGGCCTCGTCGGGCTTGGCGAGGTCGGGCGCGAGCATCACCGCGGCAATCCCCGGAAGGACGATGATCAGCGGCATCAGCAGCTTGAGGAACGCCGCAAACAGCACGCCCTTTTGCGCTTCGGGCAGGCTTTTGGCGGCGAGCGCGCGCTGGATGATATATTGGTTGAACCCCCAGTAACTGAGGTTGGCGATCCACATCCCGCCGATCAGCACCGACAGGCCGGGCAGATCGACATAATGCGGATTGCCCTTTTCGAGGATCATGTGGAAATGATCGGGTGCGGCGGCAGTGAGCTTTTGGAAACCGGCAATCACGCCCGCACCCGCCCCGATCTCGTTCAAGGTCAGATAAGCGACAACCAGACCTCCCAGCACGAGCAAGGTGACCTGGACGATGTCGGTCAGCGCGACCGCCTTCAATCCGCCGCGCAGCTGATAGAGCAAGGCGAACGCGCCGAGCATGACCAAAGCGACGTCCTGATTGACGCCGGCGACCTTGTTGACCGCGATCGAGCCGAGCCAGATGATCGAGGTCAAATTCACGAACACATAGAGCGCGAGCCAGAACACCGCCATCAAAGTGCGGATGAGTTTGCCGTAGCGCCGCTCGAGGAACTGCGGCATCGTGTAGATCTGGTTCTTGAGGAAAATCGGCAGGAAGAATTTGCCGACGATCAGCAGCGTCGCCGCCGCCATCCATTCGTAGGAGGCGATGGCGAGGCCGATGGCGTAGCCCGAACCCGACATGCCGACGATCTGCTCGGCCGAAATGTTGGCGGCGATGAGCGAAGCGCCGATTGCCCACCACGGCAAATTCTTCGACGCGAGGAAATAATCCGACGTGTCTTTCTGATGCCCGGCTTTCTCACGCGAGACATATTGGGCAAGGCTGAAAATACCGATCGCGTAAATGACCACGACCACGACATCGATCGGTGACAGGCTCATTCGGACTTCCCCCGCTGCCGCGGGAGCCCGCGAACCTCGCTCAAACTTATACAAGCGACGCGGCGAGTCTACCGGCATTGCTTCACGAATAGGTATGCGCTGCAGTGCAGCAATGTTGTGCCGCCTTGCGCCATCTGGCAGCGTCGCGCCCGGGGAGAGTGCATGAACCAGAAATCGAGCGTGCAAAAGCCGCGCAAGTCCTTTGCCGGACTGTGGAATATTTCATTCGGCTTTTTCGGAATCCAGATCGGCTTTGCGCTGCAAAATGCCAATATGAGCCGGATTTTCCAGTCGCTCGGATCGAGTGTCGACGACCTTCCTGCTTTGTGGATCGCGGCGCCGCTGACCGGCCTGCTGGTGCAGCCGATCGTCGGTCATCTGTCTGACCGCACCTGGCTCGGCCGGTTCGGGCGGAGGCGGCCCTATTTCGTCGCCGGCGCGATCCTCGCCGCGCTGTCGCTGTTCGCGATGCCATTGTCGTCGCAATTGCTGATGGCGGCGGTGTTGCTGTGGACGCTCGACGCCAGTTTGAACATTTCGATGGAGCCGTTCCGCGCGTTCGTCGGCGATATGCTCGGCAAGGATCAACACACCGCGGGCTATGCGGTGCAGACCGCATTTATCGGCGCCGGCGCGGTGCTCGGGTCGATCTTTCCCTGGCTGCTCGACCATCTCGGCGTGGCCAATGCAGCGGCCGCGAACGGCATTCCCGATACCGTTCGCTACAGTTTCTGGTTCGGCGGCGCAGCGTTGCTGTTCGCGGTGCTGTGGACGGTCTTCACGACCAAGGAATATTCGCCCGAGGAAATGGCAAAATTCGACCAGGGCGACGATCATCCTGACAACGACCAGACGCTGCGCGCATTGGCCGCGCGGAGTTTCGGATCGAGCCTGGCGTGGATCGCAGCGGGCGCGCTCGTGCTGTTCGCGATTTTCGAATTTGGCCTGGAGAAAGAGGTCTATATCCTCGCCGGGCTGTTGATCGCCTACGGCCTCGCCAGCATCGCCGCGATCACGCTCGCGCGGACTGGCAACAGCAGCAACATGCTCGCCAGCATCGTCGGCGATTTCGCCGGCATGCCGCCGATCATGAAGCGGCTCGCGGTCGCGCAATTCTTCAGCTGGTCGGCCTTGTTCATCATGTGGATCAACACCACGCCGGTGGTCGCGGGCGCATTCTACCATTCGCCTGACCCGGCGAGCGCGGGCTTCCAGGAAGCGGGCAATTGGGTCGGCGTATTGTTCGCGATCTACAATGGCGTCGCGGCGGTCGCGGCGCTGGCGCTGCTGCCGTGGCTGGCGCGGACCTTGGGCAAAGCGCGGACGCATATGATCGGGTTGGTCGCGGGCGCCGCGGGCTATGCGAGCTTCTTCCTGATCAGCGATCCCAAGCTGCTGATCATCTCGGAAATCGGGATCGGGATCGCCTGGGCGTCGATCCTCGCCATGCCCTATGCGATCCTCGCCAGCAGCCTGCCGCAGCGCAAGCTCGGCATCTACATGGGGCTGTTCAACATCTTCATCGTCATCCCGCAATTGCTCGTGGCGACGGTGATGGGCTCGATCATGAATGCGCTGTTCCCGGGCGAGCCGATCTGGACGATGCTCGCGGCGGCGCTGGTGATGACCGCGGCGGCGGTCGCAATGCTGTTCGTGCGCGAGCCGGCGGCGACGGCTTAAGCGCGCAGTGCGGCCGCGGCCTTGGCGCGCTCGGCGATGCCGTCCTCGGACTGGAGGAACCAGCTGCCCCCGACGCACAATACCGACGGCAGCGCGAGCCAGTCGGCGGCGCTGACCTGCTTGATCCCCCCGGTCGGGCAGAAGCGCGCTTTGCCGAATGGCGCCGACAAGGCTTTCAACGCGGCGATCCCGCCCGATGCTTCGGCGGGAAAGAATTTGAAGCGGTCGAGGCCCAGCTCCATCCCGCGCATGATGTCGCCGGCATTGGCGATCCCGGGGAGGTAGGGGACGCCGCTCGCGACCACCGCCGCGCCGAGGCGGGTGGTGAGCCCGGGCGAGACGATGAACCGGCTGCCCGCATCGAGCGCTTCGCCCAATTGGCGCTCGTCGAGCACGGTCCCCGCGCCGACAATCGCGCCGGGGACCACGGCCATCGCGCGGATCGCATCGAGCGCAACCGGCGTGCGCAAAGTCACTTCGAGCACCGGTAGCCCGGCCTCGACAAACGTCTCCGCCAGTGTGCGCCAGTCGCGTTCCCCTTCGAGCACGAGCACGGGAATGACCGGCGCCGCGCGCATGATGTCGTCGATCGTCATGGATACTGTGCTCATGGATGGTCTCGGGCGAAGGCGGCGGCGGCGCCGAGCAGTCCCGGCTCGGCATAAGTGATCAATTTGACCGGCATCTCGTCCATCCGCCGCTCGAACCGGCCCTTGGCCATGAAGCGGTCGCGGAAGCCCGAGCGCGGCAGATGTTCGGCGAGGCGCAGGCCGACCCCGCCCGCGATCACCACCGCGCTCGCGCCCTGCGCCAGCGCGATGTCGCCCGCGACCGCGCCCAACGTCAGGCACAGCCGGTCGAGCGCGGCATTGGCGAGGCTGTCGGAGCCGGCGAGCGCGGCGGTCCATAATTCCTGTTCGTCGTGAAACGTCAGCGGTCGGTTCTCGATCGCGGCCAATGCCTCGTACAAATTCCACAGCCCGCGGCCCGAAGCGACGCGCTCGACCGAGACGCGGCGGAAATTGCGCCGAAGCTCAATCAGGATGCGGTCCTCAAGCGAGTCCAATGGCGCGAAGTCGACATGCCCGCCTTCGGTCTCGATCACGTCGTAGCGGCCGTTGCGGCGGAGCAAGGCGGCAACGCCAAGACCGGTTCCCGGCCCGACGATCGAGATCAGCCCTTCGGCGGGCAGCGGGCGATCGGGCCCGCAAATGTGACGGAACTCGGCGAGCACCGCGACGGCATGCGCGACCGCGCCGAAATCATTGACGATGACGAAGCGCTCGACCCCCAGCCGTTCCTGCATCAGCGCGGGGCGGATGACCCACGGATTGTTGGTCAGCTTGAGCACTTCGCCGCCGACCGGCCCGGCGAACGAGATTGCCAGCGCGCGCGGAAGCTCGACCCCCTGGCGCCGCCCGAACTCCTCCCACGCGGTCTGGAAACTCGCATAGTCGCCGGTCTTGAGCTTGACCGGCTCGGACAGCGACGGAACTCCACCATTCAGCTCGGCGAGCGCGAAGCGGGCGTGGGTGCCGCCGATGTCGGCGACCGCGATGCGGGTCATGCGACCACGGCGTCCATCGCCGCCAGCATTGCTGACGCGCCATCTTCGGCGTGGTTGCAGCCGGCGCGCATCATCGCGAACAGTTCGCGCCCGGTGCCGACCGGCGGGGGCGGCGAGTTGGCGGCGGAGCGGCTGGCGAGGTCGACCCCGATCGCCGAAAGTTCGCCCTTATGCGCGTTGAGGTGGATCATGTCGCCGTCGCGGACGCGCGCCAGCGGTCCGTCGGGGAGCGCTTCGGGCGAGACGTGGATCGCCGCCGGGACCTTGCCGCTGGCGCCCGACATGCGCCCGTCGGTGATCAAGGCGACGCGCTGGCCGCGGTCCTGGAGAACGCCAAGCGCAGGGGTCAATTTGTGCAATTCGGGCATGCCGTTGGCGCGCGGGCCCTGGAAGCGGACGACGATCGCGAGGTCGCCGAGCAGTTCATCCGCCTTGAACGCCGCGAGCACCGCATCCTGGTCGGAAAAGCAGCGCGCCGGCGCCTCGACGATCCAGCGTTCCTCGGCGACCGCGCTGGTCTTGAAGATGGCGCGGCCGAGATTGCCCTTGACCAGCCGCATCCCGCCATCGGCGAAGAACGGGCTGTCCGCCGGGCGCAGCATCTCGAGATCATTGCTCTCGCCGACCGCCGGCCAGGCAAGTGCGTCGCCGTCGAGCACCGGATTGCCGGCCCAGGCGCTCATGCTGTCGGCGCCGGCGGTGACGGTGTCGGTGTGGATCAGTCCGGCGTCGGCCAGCGTCGAGATGGTGAATCCCATGCCGCCGGCGTGGTGAAAGTCGTTCACATCGCGCGCGCCATTGGGATAGACCCGCGCGATCAGCGGCACGGCGAGCGACAGTTCGTCGAAATCCTGCCAGTCGACGCGGATCCCCGCGGCGCGCGCGATCGCCGGAATGTGGATCGCATGATTGGTCGAGCCGCCCGTCGCGAGCAGCCCGACGATCGCGTTGACGATCGCTTTTTCATCGACGACCTCGGCCAGCGGCCGCTCGCCGCTCGCGCCCAGCGCCGCCAGCCGATGCACCGCCGCGCGTGTCAGCGCCTGGCGCAGCGGCGTGCCGGGATTGACGAACGCGGCATTGGGGATGTGCAGCCCCATCAGCTCCATCATCATCTGGTTCGAATTGGCGGTGCCGTAAAAGGTGCAGGTGCCGGGTGAATGATAGCTCGCGGCCTCGGCATTAAGCAGTTCTTCCTTGCCCACTTTGCCTTCGGCGAACAGCTGGCGGACGCGCTGCTTTTCCTTGTTCGGCAGCCCCGACGGCATCGGCCCGGCGGGGATCAGCAGCGCGGGCAGATGGCCGAAGCGCAGCGCACCGATCAGCAATCCGGGGACGATCTTGTCGCAAATGCCGAGCATCGCGACCGCGTCGAACATGCCGTGGCTCAAAGCGACGGCGGTCGACATCGCGATCACGTCGCGGCTGAACAGCGATAGGTCCATCCCGTCCTGGCCCTGGGTGACGCCGTCGCACATTGCGGGGACGCCTCCAGCGACTTGCGCGGTGGCCCCGGCCTCGCGTGCGAAAATTTTGATCTGCTCGGGGTAGCGTCCGTACGGCTGATGCGCCGAGAGCATGTCGTTATAGGCGGTGACGATGCCGATATTCGGCGCCTTCATGCCGCGGATCGTCGCTTTGTCCTCGCCCGCCGCGGCAAAGCCATGCGCGAAATTGCCGCACGACATGCGCGGGCGGTCGATCCCGCGCTCGTTCTGTTCGGCCATGAGTGCGAGATAGCGCTCGCGCGTCGGCTGCGAGCGCTCGACGATCCGTGTCGTGACCTTGGCGATGCGCGGGTCAATCATTCCAATGGACCCCGTCACGCTCGGTCAGCGCGACCGCCGCCGACGGTCCCCAGCTGCCCGCGGTGTAAGCGCTCGGGTGGACGTCGGCCTCGGCGAGCGCGCGGCGCATGCCGTCGATCCACTGCCACTGAGCCTCGACCTCGTCGCGCCGCACGAACAAGGTCGGGTCGCCCTCGATCAGGTCGAGCAGCAATCGCTCATAAGCGATCCGCCGGCGGTGATCGGCGAACGCATTGGCGAGCCCGACATCGAGCGGGACTTCGCGCAGGCGCAGGCCGCCGCGGTCGAGCCCGGGGGTCTTGGCCATCAGCGACAGCCGGATATTCTCCTGCGGCTGAATCGCGATGAGCAATGTGTTGGCCTTGGTCCGCGCGCCGCGCGAGGCGAAGATCGAATGCGGCACATTCTTGAACTGGATGAGGATCTCGGTCCGCCGAACGGGCATGCGCTTGCCCGTGCGGAGGTAGAAGGGGACGCCCGCCCAACGCCAATTGTCGACGTGCGCCTTGATCGCCACGAAAGTATGCGCGTCCGAAGCGCGGCCGAGCTCCTCGGCATAGGCCGCGACCGGCGCGCCATCGACCGCGCCCGAACCGAACTGGCCGAGCACGACGTGGTTGGCGACATCCTTGGGCGACATCGGCCGCAATGAGCGCAGCACCTTGACCTTTTCGTCGCGCACCTCGGTGGCGTCGAACTCGGCCGGAGGCTCCATCGCGACCAACGCCAGCAATTGCAGCATATGGTTCTGGACCATGTCGCGAATGGCGCCGGTGCCGTCATAATAATCGGCGCGGCCCTCCAGACCCACGGTCTCGGCGACGGTAATCTGGACATGGTCGATGTGCGCCGAATTCCACAGCGGCTCGAACATCATGTTGGCAAACCGCAGCGCGAGCAAATTCTGGACGGTTTCCTTGCCGAGATAATGGTCGATGCGGAAGGTGCGCTGCTCGGGGTAAGCGGCGGCGACCGCGTCGTTGATCTCGCGGCTCGATTTCAAATCGGTGCCGAGCGGCTTTTCGAGTGCCATGCGGACTTTGGCGGCGGCGAGCCCGGCGGCGCTCAGACCCTCGATCGTCGGCTTGAACAAGGATGGCGCGGTCGACAGGAAAATCGCGACGCCCGCCGCCGGATCGCCGACCGCCTCGGCCAGCTTCTCGAAGCCCGCCGAATCATTGATGTCGAGCGGCACATACTGCAGCCGCTCGAGGAAACGCGTCGCGACCTCGTCGGTGCGAAACCCGTGCGGCAGGTGCGCGTCGAGCGCGTCGCTCACTCGAGTGCGGAAGGCGCCGTCGTCGAGCACTGTGCGCGACGTTCCGACGATCCGCAGTGCGGCGGGCAACAGACCGTCGGCGTCAAGTGCGTAAAGCGAAGGCAACAGCATCCGCCGCGCCAGATCGCCGGTCGCTCCGAACAGGAGAAGGGTCGAGACGCTGTCAGCCATGGCCGCCTGCTATATGCGGCCCGCGCGCCAAGCAAATGGCGAAAGTTTCACGCGCGCCCGGTCAGCGCGAACGATAGGGCACCCATTGCCCCAGGTTGCACGTCGGACCAGCGATGACCGATCCCGGCGCGAGCGGGCGGATGCGGTCGCCGCGACAATAATTGCCGTTCGATCCGTCGATTGCGATCGTGCTCAGGTCCTGAAGGCCGGGACAAATCGCGCCGAGGCGGTTGATGTAGATCGTTGACCCTGAACCGTAGACCAATGTCATGGAGTCGACTGCGCGCAGCGTGTCGTTCGAATTGGTCGCGATGCAGCCTTGCGCTGGCCCGGCCATGCGTCCTGCGGTGACGCGTTCAAAGTCCACCGCGGCCTGAGCGACCGGAGGCGCACAACCGGCGAGGCCGCAGGCGGGGAGGAGGAAAAGCCAGCGCATGCCATGCCCTACGCCATTCGCTCCGCGAAAGGGATATTATTGAGTCGCTTCGAGTTCGCGCAGGCTGCGGCCGCGGGTTTCGCGGCCCGCCCAGGCGATCAGGCCGGCCGACAGCAGCGCCGGGCCGAGCAGCATGGCAGCGGCGCTGACCAACGTCGGGATCAGCCCGGCGAGCGCGAAGCCCTGGACCGCGACCCCGCCGAACTTGCTGCTTCCGGCGACCAGGCCGGTGGCGCGGCCGCGCACCCCGAGCGCATAATTTTCGGCGGCGTAAGGGAGGAGCACCGCGATCATCCCGTTGGTTCCGACGATCAGCGTCGCGATCACCGCGATCAGCAGCGGTCGCCACGCCAATAACTCGAACGGGAGCATCGCGCCGATCAGGCCCACGGCGGTGATCAGGACGGTGCCGACCAGCGTCCATTTGCTGCTCACGCGACTGTATAGCCAGGCGGCGAGCGCGACCGTCGGCAGCGCGATCAATGCCGAACTGGCGAGGATGCCGCTGACCAGGCCGGGGCTGAACCCGCGCGCCGCAAGGTCGGTTGGAAGCCATAGCAACAACCCGAAATTGACAAAACTCCATGCCAGCGCGCTGATCGCCAGCGCCGCCGTCAGCCGGCCGTGGCGCTGGAACGCGAGTGCGGCGTCGGCCGGCGGGCGCGCTTGGCGGCGAACGCTGGCGATCCCGAACTTCTCGCGCATTTGGGCGAGCTCGGCGTCGCGGCCCTGCTCGGCCAGGAACCGCGGCGATTCGGGAATGAACCGCGCGAGCGCGAGCAGCAGCAGCCCGGTCGGAAAGCCTTGGAGCCACAAGGCGCGCCAGCCGAACGTCGGCTCGAACGCGTGCGCGGCGCCGCTCGCGGCGAGATAGCCGCCGATCAGGCCGGTGCCGCCGACCAGCACCAGCACCCACGATCGGTGCCGCGGCGGCATGATCTCGGCTAGCAAAGTGTAAACCACCGGGAGCATCCCGCCGGCCGAGCTGCCCATCAGGAAACACATCAACAGGTTGAGCTGAAATAGCGGCATCGCGCCGCAGATCGAGGTCGCGACGAACAAGATGGTGGAAAGCAGGATCGACACCCGCCGCCCGTAAATGTCGGCGAGCCAGCCCCAGAAGAAGGATCCGACGGTGGTCCCGACCAGGGCAACGAACGGCAGCCACGCAACGCCCGCCTTGGTCAGCCCATATTCGCTCCGCATCCCGGGCAGGACGAAGCCCAAGGTCGCGGGCTTCATCACGTCGATCACGAGCCCGAGGATGAGGACAAGGATGACGCTCGCGTGCCACCGGCTGAGCGGGGTCGTATCGGCCGCCTCGAAGCTGGTCCCGGCGTGCGCGCCGTGAGTCGTACGGCGTGGCGGCAGAGCGCCGTAAGTCGCCGCCAGCACACCGATCAGTATCGCCGCCATGCCCGCCCACATCGCGCCATCCATCGGCATTCCCGACAGATGATTGCCCATGCGGTGAGCCATTGCGAGCATCGGCAAATTGGAGCAGCACGCCAAGCGCGATCGCCGCGCACCCGGCCCAGAAGATCGCGGTGCGGCGCTCAAATCTCAAAGGGAATTGCGAACTCACCGGCCGAGGCTCGCACGAGCCTCGTCAGCAAATCAAGCAGCGCGCTCCTTCGCTGCGCGATAGAGCAACGCATCGACCCGCCCGACCAATTGGTCGAGGTCGGCCGGCTTGCGCAGATAATCGTCGGCGCCGGCGCTGAACGCGAGCACTTCGTCGGCCTCCGACTGGCGTCCGGTGAGCATCAGCACCGGCACGCCGCACAAACGGCCGTCGCCGCGCATCGCGCGCACCAGCTCGACCCCCGACAGACCGGGCATCGCGCAATCGACGATTGCCAGATGCGGCGGCCGCGCGCGCATCACG
>JBDSTQ010000174.1:0-4547 GCA_039928195.1 Sphingomicrobium sp. | reverse complement strand
GGGCTTTCGGCATGGTCGAGTATCTCGACCAGATCGTCGACCCACGGGATATGGAGCTCGGCCGCCGGCTTGCCTTCCTTATACGCCCAGTGCGCGGCGAGCCCGCGCTCGGCCTGGTCGTGCATCGAACGGTCGCGAATCTGGATCTCGATGCGCATTTTCGAATCGTGGATGACCGAGGTGTGGAGGCTTCGGTAGCCGTTGCGCTTGGGGGTCGAGATGAAGTCCTTGAAGCGCCCCGGAACCATCGGCCAGCGGCCGTGGATGACGCCCAGCGCGCGGTAGCAGGCGGGGGTGTCGGCGACGATCACGCGGAAGGCCATGACGTCGGACAATTGCTCGAAGCTGATGTGGCGCTCAGCCATCTTTTTCCAGATCGAGAACGGATGCTTCTCGCGCCCCATGACCTCGGCTTCCATGCCGTTGTCGGCGAGATGGAGCTGAAGCCCGAGGCCGATGCGGCTGACGAGATCGCCGCCGGTGGCGTGAAGCTGCTGGAGCCGCCGGGTGATCGACGCGTAAGCGTCGGGCTCAAGCTCGCGAAACGCCAGCGTCTGCATCTCGTTCATGATTTCATACATGCCAATCCGCTCGGCGAGCGGGGCGTAGATATCCATCGTCTCCTTGGCGATGCGGCGGCGCTTGTCGCCGTCGGGGACGTGATAGAGCGTGCGCATATTGTGCAGGCGGTCGGCAAGCTTGACGAGAAGAACGCGGATGTCGCCGCTTAGCGCGAGCAGAAATTTGCGCAGATTTTCCGCCGCGCGCTCGTTTTCCGACTGCGCCTCGATCTTGCTCAGCTTGGTCACTCCGTCGACCAGCCGGGCAACGTCGGGGCCGAAAATCCGTTCGATTTCCTCGGGGGTGGCGAGCGTATCCTCGATGGTGTCGTGGAGGATGGCGGTGACGATCGTCTCGGCATCGAGCTTGAGGTCGGTGAGGATGCCGGCGACTTCGATCGGGTGACTGAAATAGGGATCGCCCGAGGCGCGCATCTGCGAGCCATGCGCCTTCATCGAGAAGACGTAGGCGCGGTTGATCAGCCCCTCGTCGGCGTCCGGATCGTAGGAGCGGACCTTCTCGATCAGTTCATACTGTCTGAGCACAGCCCTAGATGAGGGGAGCGGCGGCGATTGTGCAAGTGCGAAAGGGATGGGGCCGCCGGAGGGGGGAAGAGCGGCGGCCCCGGGGAACGGCCTATTGCGCGGCGAGTGCCGGTGCGCGAGCGGCCTTGGCCGCGGCATTGCAGCGATCGAGTTCGGCGACCGCGAGCGCGCGGCCGTCGACGATGAAACTGGCGATCGGGCCGGTGCGCTTGGCGAGCGACTGGCACACGGTCAACGGGCGGCCCGACTCGGTGGCGCCGAGACAGGCTTCGGGGCCGCAGCGCCAGACGATGTCGCGGGCGATGAAGCGGCCGGCCGTGGGAACCATCGGCTTGGCCGAATAGGTCGCTGCGGCGGCGGGCATGGCGGCCAGCGCGAGGGCAGTGAATGCGAGTGCGGGACGAATCATCGCGGGCTCTCCTGTTAGGTTGCGATATGCAACTAACTACCCATATCAGTTTTACATTGCAACTATTATTTGCGGCGCGCTTATGCTTTGATCGTCGCTGCCGAAGAGGGAGTAAGGCCTAGTGCCGGCCGACCAGTCCACGCCGCATATCAGTGCGTTCCGCAAGGCAGCATTGACCTGCCCGATTCCGCCCGCGGTCGAATTGATCGGCGAGAAATGGGCGTTCCTGATTCTGCGCGGGGCGTTGAACGGCCTCAGGCATTTCGAGGAATTTCAGGCGGGGCTGGGGATCGCGCGCAACATTTTGTCAGACCGGCTCGGCAAGATGGTCGCCGGCGGCATCCTCCAGCGCGACGCCGATCCGTCCGACCGCCGTAAAGTGGTCTATTCGCTGACGGCGAAGGGCGAGGGGCTGCTGACGGTCGTGCTCGCGTTGCGCCAATGGGGGGAGGAATGGGGCCATGGCGCGCCGGGCGTGATTCTGGCTGACGGGCGCGACGGCCGGCCAGTGCGCAAGATCTGCGTCCAGGCGCATGACGGCCGCCCGCTTCGCCTGCACGATCTCAAATGGGTCGATCGCGACGGCGCCTCGACCGCGCTGCCGACCGCCGCCGAATAATCACTCGAGCGAGTGGACATGGTCGCGCAGCGCGCGCGCATCATGCAGCGCATTGTGCGGCACCGCGCTGTGCGCCGCGGTGCTAAACCCGGGCAGAGCGAAATAGCGGAAGGTCAGGGAAGGGACGTCGGCCTTCATCGCCGGGCCGGTCACCAGCAATGCGCTCAACAGGGCAATGTCCTCGGGCCAGTCGGCGACGATCTCGGGCGCGGGGTCGCCGGCGAGATAATGCGCGACATGGTCGGCGGCGTCGGTACGGCTCATCCGCGGCGATGTGAGTCCCGGTGGAACGGTGTCGAGATAGGGCATCACGTGGCGCTCGACCCACGCCTCGATCGGCACACCGCAATCGATCACCAAATACAGTTCCTCACCGTCGTCGGGGACCAGGGCGAGCGAGATCAGCGCCCCGCCCCAGCCATTATATTCGGTGTCGAGGAAGTATCTCAGCGCCGGAGCGCCGCATTGCAATCGTCGGCGGGGAGCGGCTTGCCCGCGCGGCAGCGTTTTTCAGCTAGGCGCAATAGGCGTCCGCGCGCTTCTTCCTGGCGGCGCAGCTCGCGCCCGCGGGCCTGGTCGGTTTCGGCCTGGCTGGTGGTCACCGCATCGACCCCGGCCGCGGCGACCTTGACCGGCAAGGTGACGATATCGACCGCAGTGCTGGCGATAGTGCCGACGACGCAGCCACCAAGAGCGAGACAAAGCGCGGCGAGAAAGAGGATACGCATGGCGGCATCTTAGCCGCTCATTGCCTCAAGCGCGAGCGCTTCGGCCTGAACCAGCAGGCTTTCATCGGCCTCGGCCCCCGGCGGCAGGGCTTCGCGGCCGATGATCACCATCAGCGGAATCGCCAGCGGGGTCAGCCGCTCGGCAGTGACATGGACCATCGTCGCCGAAGCGCGGTCGACCAGCCGCACCAGCCGCCCGAGCTCTGTCATCCGCCCGCGCGCATCCTCCCACGCCGCGCGCAGCAATAAATGCCCGGGCTCATAGCGCCGCAGCACATCGTAAATGAGGTCGGTCGAAAAGCTCACTTGCCGCCCCGACTTTTTCTTGCCCGGATGGTGGCGCTCGACCAGCCCGCCGATCACCGCGACTTCGCGAAAGGCATTTTTGAGCAGCATCGAATTTTCGACCCAGTCGGTGAATTCGCGCTCGAGGATGTCGGGCGAGAACAGCGCCGCGGGGTCGGTGATCGGTTCAAGCCCGTAGCAGGCGAGGCCATAATCGTTGGCGACAAAGCCCAATGGCTTCAAACCCGCTTTCTCCATTCGCCGGGTGATCAGCATGCCGAGCGACTGGTGCGCGTTCCACCCTTCGAAACTATAGGCGACCATGTAATGGCGCTTTTCGTGGGGGAAGGTCTCGACCAGCAACTGGTGCGGCTCGGGCAGGATCGAGCGTTCGGCCTGAACCTCGAGCCATTCGCTGACATCGTCGGGGAAGCGGTGCCAGTCGTTGCGGTCGGCGAGCATGTTGCGCACGCGATTGGCCAAATGGGTCGACATCGACATCCGCTGCCCACCGTAAGTGACGATCCGCGCCTCCTGGCTCGACGCTTCGACGATCACGTCGCTGTCCTTGAACTGGAGCAATTTGAGGCTCAGCCCGGAAAAGAAAAAATGATCGCCGGGGGTCAGCGTCGAGGCATAGCCTTCTTCGATCGTTCCGAGCTTGCGCCCGTTTTTGAAGCGCACCGTGAGCAACGGCTGCTCGACGATCACCCCGGCGTTCATGCGATGCTGTTGGGCGACGACCGGCCGGGCAATCCGCCACATGCCGCCGGCTTCGGGCACCAGCCGGCGGAAGCGGTCATAGGCCTTGAGCGCGTAGCCGCCGGTGGCGATGAAGCTCAGCACCTCCTGAAAGACTTCGTCGCGCAGGCCCGCGTACGGCGCCGCCGAGCGCAATTCGGCGAGCATCTCCTGCTCCTGGAACGGCGCGGCGCAGGCCATGGCGAGAATATGTTGGGCGAGCACGTCGAGCGCGCCCGGGCGAAAGGTCTCGGGATCGAGTTCGCCGTCGCCGATCGCGTCCAATGCCGCGCGCGCCTCGAGATATTCGAAGCGGTTGCCGGGGACGATCACGCCCTTGCTCGGCTCGTCGAGGCGGTGGTTGGCGCGGCCGATCCGCTGGAGCAGGCGCGACGAACCTTTGGGCGCGCCCATCTGGACGACGAGGTCGACATTGCCCCAGTCGATGCCGAGGTCGAGGCTGGCGGTGGCGACGAGTCCGCGCAATTTCCCTTCGGCCATCGCGCCCTCGACTCGCCGCCGCGCCTCGACCGCGAGGCTGCCGTGGTGAATCCCGATCGGCAGCGCGTGGTCGTTGACCTTCCACAAGTCCTGAAAGATCAGCTCGGCAAGGCTGCGCGTGTTGCAAAATATGAGCGTGGTTTTGTGCTGTTCGATCA
>JBDSTQ010000173.1:0-8175 GCA_039928195.1 Sphingomicrobium sp. | reverse complement strand
GCCGTTTTCTCAACGGTTTGGAAAAGCCGTGTAAAGTCACTTGAACGAGGCTTGCGCTTCAGACTATGAATCACCGCGGTTTGCGTAACGGGCTTCTCCCGTTGCAGATCGCATTTTTTAGGGAGTTTTGAATGCGTGCTCTTATCCTGGTCGCTGGTGCGGCCCTGGCGGTTTCTGCTTGCAGCAGCAACGATAGCGCCAACAATACGATGATCGTCGAAGACAATATGGCGACCGACATGAACGCCACCGACATGAATGCGATGGACATGAACGCAACCGATGCGAACATGACCATGAATGCCGACATGAACGCGTCGATGAACGCTGACATGAACGCGACCGACAATATGGCGATGAACAACGCCATGTAATTGCCTTGACGCCTCCCCTCGGGGAGGCGTTGGCATTTTAAGGAGGCTGTCGGTAATGCCGGCAGCCTCCTTTTTTGTCCCGCGACCACTCCGGAGAAGCCCGATGCGCCTGACTTTTCTGATCGCCGCCGCCGGCGTGACGCTCGCGCTCGGCGCGTGCCGCGACCGTGGCCAGGCCGACCGCAACGCGGCTGGCGAGGCGAGCCTGACCGCCGAAAATATCGTCTCGAACGACGTCACCGCGATCGACGCGGTGACCGCCGATGCCGCCAATATGGCCGCCGACGTTGATTATACCGATGCGCTCGCCAACCTTTCGAACAATGCCGCCGACGCCAAACCCAAAACGGTTGCGCCAGTTAAGGCCAAGCCCACCGACTCGGCGACCAACGCCAATTAATTCAGCGCAGGCCGGCGATCTTGTGCGCCTGAATCGTCAGCCGCCACTGGGGCCGCGCCAGCGCCAGCGCCACCGCCGCATCGCGCGCCGCCGCCGCTTCGGCGCAGTCCATCGGCTGGACAAGGAAGTGGCGGAAGTCCCAGCTTTCGAGCGCCGCCGGATCGATCCCCGACTGCGGCCACACCAATTTCAATTCGTCGCCTTCGCGCTGAACCACCGCGGTCCCCGCCTTGGGGCTGATGCACAGCCAGTCGAGCCCGGCCACCGCGGGCAAGGTGCCATTGCTCTCCGCCGCTATTTCAAACCCGCGCGCATGGAGCGCGTCGACCAGCGCGGCATCGAGCTGCAGCATCGGCTCGCCGCCGGTGATCACGACGAAGCGCCCCTCGTCGCCGTCGCCCCACAATCGCGCCACCTGGTCGGCGAGCGCATCCGCATCGGCAAACTTGCCTCCGCCGTCCCCGTCGGTGCCGACGAAATCGGTGTCACAAAAAGTGCACGCCGCGTCAGCGCGGTCGGCCTCGCGTCCCGACCATAGATTGCACCCGGCAAAGCGCACGAACACCGCGCGCCGCCCCGCCTGCACCCCCTCGCCCTGGAGCGTCAGGAAGCATTCCTTGACCGCATAAGTCATGCGTAGGTCGTCGGGTCGGCCAGCCCCGCCTCGGCAAAGCCCTTCGAACGCAGCCGGCACGCATCGCAGCGCCCGCAATGCGCGCCGTCAGCGCCCGGATCGTAGCAGCTGTGGCTCACGGCCGCGTCGAGCCCGAGCCGCGCCGCCTCGCGCGCGATATCGGCCTTGGTCATGTCGAGCAGCGGCGCGTGAATCGCGAATCCCCGCCCCTCGACCCCGGCCTTGGTCGCAACGTTCGCAAGCGCCTCGAACTGGGCGATGAAGTCGGGCCGGCAGTCGGGATAGCCCGAATAATCGAGCGCATTGACCCCGATGAAAATGTCGCGCGCCCCGCTCGCTTCGGCGAGGCCGAGCGCGAGGCTGAGAAAGATCGTGTTGCGCGCGGGCACATAGGTCACCGGGATGCCGTCACCGATCCCGTCCTTGGGCACCGCGACATCGGCGGTCAGCGCCGACCCCCCGAACGCGCGCAGATCGAGCGGCAAAACGATGTGGCGGGCCGCAAGCTGCGCGGCAATCGTCCTCGCCGCCTCCAGCTCGATCCGGTGGCGTTGGCCATAATCGATCGTCAGCGCGATCACTTCACGGCCGTGCTCGCGCGCGATTGCTGCACAGACCATCGAATCGAGACCGCCCGACAGCAAGACCACCGCCGCGCCGGTCACAGCTTGATCCCGAGCCTCGGCGCCGCCCAGAACATCGCGGCGTAAAGCGCCAATGTGCCCACGACGACGATCCCCATGCTCGCCCAGAACGCCACGCCCGAACGCAACAGCCGCGGCAGCACGAAGAACAGAGGCAGCGACGGCAGGATGAACCAGAATGCGCCCATCGACAGCGCCGCGACCCGCTCGGGGTCGCCGGTGTCGCGCCACAGCCACAGCATCGCCAGCAGCGAGGTCACCGGAAGCGACGCGACCAGCCCGCCCCACCCCGGATAACGCCGCGAAATTTCGGAAATGAGCGCGACCAGCACGCCCGAAATCGCGGCCTTGATCAGCAGATAAATCATCCTCGCGCCTCTACGGCGTCATCGCCGACAAAAGAAGGGCCGCCGGCCCGAAGGCTGGCGGCCCAGTGATCGGGCGCTGGTGCACCCGATTGGGAGGAAAGCGTGCCAAAACCCGGCACCAGCGCTTCCTACCAGCTCATGGTTAAACCTCGCCTTAATGGCCGCGTTCGGTGCCGCCGCTGCCCGCAGCTTTGCATTCGCCGACGCGCCGCGCCTCGAACGCATAGGCGAACGGCAGCCCGTCGGAGATGCCTTGCGTATCGATCTTGAGGTTGCGCGGGGTGACGATTTTCAGGCTGGTGCGCCCGAAATCGCTCCCGGCGCAAGTGTAATAAACCACCGCGACCTTGCCCGAATCGCTCAGCACCTTGGCCGGGCAGCTCCGCCCGCGATGCTCATATTGGGCGAGCGCGGCGACGCTGGCGACGCATTCGCGCACCGTCGAGCGGGCGCCTTGCATGCCGCTCAGCTCCCACAGTCCGGGCGCGGCGGTGGTCATCACCCCCGAACCCTGGGCCACTGCGACCGAGGCGACGATGGCGAGCGCGGCGGCGCTGACGGCAAGCGAGAATCGGCTAATGTTCATTGCCCGACTCTACCCCGAAACTTCGCCGGGTGGAATTGCGAAGCTCGACGAGCAAAATGCACAGTCGACGCGGATCAATCCGTCGTCGCCGATCATGTCCGCACGCTCTTCCTCGGGGAAGCGCGCGATCACCGAACGAACATAGTCGGGGTCGCAGCGGCAGCCGCGGCTGAGCGCAATCGCCGGCAGCGTGCGCAATTCGTCTTCCTCGTGGAACAGCCGCCACAGCAGCTCCTCGAGCGGGAGCGCGGGATCGGTCAGTTCATCGGGCTTCACCGATCCGCCGAGGATCGCGACATGCGGCCAGTCGGGATGATCGAGCCGCGTGTGCAGTCGCTCACGCCCTTCCTCGCCCTCGGGCAGATGCTGGAGCAGCAGCCCGCCCGCGCTCCATTGCTCGCCATGCTTGGCCGCCGCCAGCCGGACCAGGCTCGGGATTTGCTCGGACTGGGCAAAATAGCTTTGCGCGGCTTCGGCGAGGCTTTTGCCTTCGAGCGGGACGATCCCCTGATAACGCTCCTTGGCGCCCGGCTGGTCGAAGGTGATCGCCAGATAACCGGTGCCGAACAGATCGCTCAGCGACGGCTGCTCGGGCAGGACGTCGAGCAACTCGGGATCGTGCCGGACATAGCCGCGCAGCTCGCCGCCGAGATAATCGCAGACCATCAGGTCGATCAGCCCGCCCGAAGTTTGCGCCTGCAGCGTCAGCTGCCCCTCGGGCTCCTTGAGCAAGGTGCCAAGCAACGCCGTCAGCGTCAGCGCCTCGGCGAGCAAGGTCTCGACCACCGGCGGGTACTGATGGCTGCCGAGCACTGCATCGAGCACCGCGCCAAGGCGAGCAATCCGCCCCCGCGCATGTCGCGCCGGGATCGCCACCCCCAGCGCCACATCGGTCAAAAGTTCAGTCGTCGGCATGCGCGCAAAGATAGGGAGGGCAAAGCCGAGCGACAACCGAGGCCACACCACCCTCCCCGTTCGTCCTGAGCGAAGTCGAAGGGCGCAGGCGTGCAGTGCAATGAGTGCGATCTACGCCGCCTCGGCGGGAACCTCATATTCCGCCGCCGCCGCGCTCAGCGTGTCGACGAATTCGCGGATATGCTCTTCCTCGATGGTCAGGGGCGGCAGCACGCGCATCACATTGTCGCCCGCCGCCACGGTCAGCAAACCCTTCGTGCGCAAATAAGTGACGAAGGCGCGGCTGTCGGTCTTCATCTTGACGCCGAGCATCAGCCCGACCCCGCGCACACTCTCGAACAGATGGTCGTGATTGGGGATCATCTGCTCGAGCGCCGCGCGCAGGCGTTCGCCCTTCAGCCGCACCTCGCTGAGAAACTCGGCATTGGCGACGACATCGAGCACCGCCTGCCCCGCGGCCATCGCCAACGGATTGCCGCCATAGGTCGAGCCATGCGTTCCGACGACCATCCCCGCCGCGGCTTTCTCGGTCGCTAGGCACGCACCGAGCGGAAAGCCGCCGCCGATGCCCTTGGCCGAGGCCATGATGTCGGGCTCCACGCCATAATGTTCGTACGCGTACAGATGGCCGGTGCGCGCGACGCCGCACTGCACTTCGTCGAACACCAGCATCAGGTCGTGCTCGTCGCACGCCGCGCGCAGCCCGGCGAGAAATTCGGGTGTCGCCGGGCGGATCCCGCCTTCGCCCTGGATCGGCTCGAGCAGGAAGCCCGCGCTATGCTCGTCGACCGCCGCGAGCGCGGCGTCGAGATCGTTGAACTCGACCACGGTGAAACCCGTCAGCAGCGGCGCGAAGCCGTCGCGTAATTTCGCCTGATCGGTCGCGCTGATCGTTGCCATCGTGCGCCCGTGGAACGCGTTCGAAAAAGTGATCAGATTATGCTTGTGCGCATTGCCCTTGGCGAAATGGTAACGGCGCGCGGTCTTGATCGCGCACTCGACCGCCTCGGCCCCCGAATTGGTGAAGAACACCGTATCGGCAAAGGTCAGATCGACCAGCCGCTGCGCGAATTTTTCGCCCTGGGGTGAGCCGTACAGATTGGACACGTGGATCAGCGTCGCCGCTTGCTCGGCGATCGCCTTGGTCAACTGCGGATGGCCGTGGCCGAGCAGATTGACCGCGATCCCCGCCGCAAAATCGAGATAGCGCTCGCCGCCCTCACCAAACAGATAGACTCCCTCGCCGCGCACCGGGCGCACGGGCGAACGGGGATAGACGGGCATGAGCGGCGTGACGGCCATGGATGGCGGCTCCTGGGAAGCAATGATGGGCAGGCGGCGAACCGCCGCCGCGCCGCCTATAGCGAGCCGCCCCCGAAAGAAAAAGGCGCTCGATCGCCGGTCTATCTGCCGCCGACTGCCAATACCGTCGTCGTCGACCCGGTCGCACTCGCTTCGGTCTGGAGCGCAATCAGCTGGTTGAGGAAGGCGAGGTCGTCGTCGGCTCGATCGAGCCGCGCGACCCAAAAGTTTGCTCCATAATAATTCGCGCCGACCGCGGTTTCGGCGGGCTTGGCCCCGGCGATGATATGGAGCAGATATTTGGTGCGCGCGGGGGCCGCCGGGTCGGTCGCGGCCTTGCCATAGGTCAACGCGCACGCCTCCATCCCCGCCCGCTCAAGGTAGCAATGGCGCAGCCGTTCGCCGAGGAAGTAGATAATCCCCTCGACCGAGCGGAAAGCAATTTGTCCATTGCCATCCGGCTCAAGCGCTTTGGGCGCAAGCGAGGTGCCGCCGGAATGGTCGTCGATCGTGAAACTGGTCAGCGCGGACGCGCCCGCATCGTCGATCTGGCCGTCCGCATTGGCGACGGCCTGTGCGTCATTTTCCGCTGTTTTGCATAACGGCAATTGCAGCGTGGTCGTGGATGTTTCGGACCCCAGCAGCGTGATGATCGACATCCCCGGCGCCGACCCGGCGCGGATCGAATCGACCCTGAACCCGGCGGCGACGCCGCTGCGCAACATTTCCAGCGCTTTATCGTCGGCGACCTGCAGTTCGACCTGCTTGCGCGCGGATCTCGCGGTTGCCCAGCGCGCCCCGCTCCCGGCATTGCTGAGCCGCGAGACGAGGGTCTGCAGATTGGCATCGGATCCGCTGAGCCAGGTGAACGACGTCGCATTGGGGCAGCGATAACCGCGCACCAGCAGCGGCAGCATGAACTCGGCGTCCCAGCCCAGATCCATGAATTGTTTGAGCGTCTCCGGCGTCGTCGGGCGCAGCATTCCGGAAATGAATTCCCGGTTCGACAGCGGCGCGATCTTCACCACCGGCCGATTGCTGCCCGTGAGCTTGAGCACCTGGGTGATCGCATTGACCCCGCCGACGATCAGATTGTTGAAGTTGGAATCGAGCTCGGCGGTGCGGTCGAAGGTCGTGTTGATCTCGCCCATGGCGGAGAATTGGAGCGGTTCGCGCGCCGCCGCGCGCATCATGTTGAGCAATAATTGCTCGTTGCGGACGGTCGCCATCGCTTTGTTGTAATCGGCCGAAGTGTGGGTGATTGATCCGGCATGAGAACAGCCGCCGAGAACCGCGACCAAGGCTATTACGCGTACTGATTTGCCGAACATGCAACGCTCCCCCGCAACGACGATCCGGCCAATAGGAAGGCGTAACCGCGACCGGTCAAGCGGAATGGCTCACGCAAGAAAAAGCGCCCCGGGGAAGGGGGACACCCCGGGACGCTCTCCACCTTAAATAGGACGGCTTTTGCCGCTTTCCAGCGGTCACCGGCGAAGCGCGCCGCGAAGGCTGATCGGAAGCAACGCAAAGGCGCCGGAGATTGCTCCCCGGCGCCCCGTGGTCACATCACTGTGAACGCACGTTTAGTCGTCGTCGTGATCGTCGCCATGCTCACCGCGACGATCGCGCTTGCGTCCACGATCGTCTTCGTAGCGGTCGTCGAGGCCATCGCGGTCCTGGTCGTAGCGATAAGCGCTTTGACCATAATATCCGCCGTTGCCGGCGTGATAATCGCCGCCCCGACCCCAGCCGCGCCCGTCGCGCGCTTCATAGACGATCCGCTGCTCGAGACGCGCAATCCGGCGCTCGATGTCGTAGCGCTCGCGCTGGTCCAGGCCATAGCTGGCAACCTGGCGAAGGCGGCTTTCGATGCGATGGCTATCGCCATGCAAAGCGCGATATTCGCCGCGGCTGATCGCGCGCTGCTGGGCGAGGCGATCGAGCTGACCCTGGATGCGGTCAACCCGCGCCTGCAGCATCCGCACCTGGCCATAGCCGCCACGATTGTAGCCACCCTGATTATAGCCGTAGCCATAACCCGGCTGCGACTGCGGGAAATATTGCGCCGAAGCGGGCGTCGCGAACGCGAGAGCCGTTCCGGCAGCGGCGATCGAAATCAAAACCTTACGCATCTTGGCTCTCCTTGATTGAGCGGTTGATGCAGCAGTTTTGCCCGAGTCGCGCTGTGGCCACGCTGAACATGCTCGGCAGCATATGTTCACCATGTTTAACGATGCCGGGCGGCCCTCAATTCTTGATCTTCCACCCGCTTTTGAGCAGCGCGTAGCAGGTTGCCCACAGCGCGACGTTCAACGCCAGCAATACCAGCGCCCCGACCAGCAGCGGCGAATCGCTCGTTCCTAGAAACCCCGCTCGGAAGCCCGAGATGATGTAGAAAAATGGGTTGGCGTGGCTCACCGCCTGGAACGCTGGCGACAATTGGTGGACCGAATAGAAAGTCCCCGAGAGCAATGACAGCGGGGTCACGATGAAATTGCTCACCGCCGCGGCATGATCGAATTTCTCCGCCCAGATCGAGGTCAGCAGCCCGAGGAAGGCGAGCACCAGCGACCCCATCAGCGCGAACCCGAGCACCAGCCCGGGCGAGCGCACATCGACCGACACGCCGGGCCACAGCAGCATCACCAGCCACACCGCGCCGCCGACCAGGAACGCGCGCGTCACCGACGCCCCGACCAAGCCGGCGATCAGCTCCCCGGTGGACAGCGGCGGCATCAGATAATCGACGATATTGCCCTGGATCTTGCCGACCAGCAGCGAGAAACTGCCATTGGCGAAGGCGTTTTGCATCATCGCCATGACGATCAGCCCGGGGGCAAGGAAATCGGCGAAGCGAACGCCCATCACCATCCGCCCGCTGCGCCCCAGCGCGACGGTAAAAATCACCAGATAGAGCAGGGTCGTGATCGCCGGCGCCCACACGGTTTG
>JBDSTQ010000172.1:0-8298 GCA_039928195.1 Sphingomicrobium sp. | reverse complement strand
CGACCGAGATGACGCCGGGCCCGATCTCGCGCACCACGCCCGCGCCTTCATGGCCGAGGATCGAGGGGAACAGCCCCTCGCTGTCGAGCCCGTCGAGCGTGTAGGCATCGGTGTGGCAAATGCCGGTGGCCATGATCTCGACCAGCACTTCGCCCGCCCTGGGCCCGTCGAGGTCGAGCTCGACGATTTCGAGCGGGCGTTTGGCCTCGAAGGCGACGGCGGCGCGGGTCTTCATGCGATTCGGTTTCCTTGTTACAGCGCGCTCGCCTTGCCACTCAGATTGGCTTGGGCCAATGCTTGAGTGATGCAGGGAAACTCGCTTGAAGGGCGCCATGCGCTGATCACCGGCGGCGGAACGGGCATCGGCGCCGCCAGCGCGCGTCTGCTGAGCCAGGCGGGTGCGAAGATTACGGTGACCGGGCGGCGGCGCGAACCGCTCGAGGAGATTGCACAAGAGACGGGCGCCACGATTGCAATCTGCGACGTCACCGACCGCGACGCGATCGAGCGCGCCTTTGGCGAGGCGCGCGGGGCCAATGGCCCGATCGACATCCTCGTGGTCAACGCCGGGATCGCCGAGAGCGCGCCGTTCCACAAGATGACCCGCGACAGCTGGAACCGGATCATCGCGACCAATCTGACCGGCGCGTTCGACTGCGCGCAGGCGGCGTTGCCCGACCTGCTCCAAAGCGACAGCGGCCGGCTGATCTTCATCGCGTCGGTCGCGAGCTTGCGCGGCATTCCCTACGCTGCGCATTATGGCGCGTCGAAGCACGGCCTGCTCGGCCTGTCGCGCAGCCTCGCCGCCGAATATGCGCGCACGACGCTGACCGTGAACGCGATCTGCCCGGGCTATGTCGACACGCCAATGACCGATCAGTCGGTCGCGCGCGTGGTCGAGAAGACCGGGCGCAGCGACGATGATGCGCGCGCCGCGATCACCAACATGAACACCAGCGGGCGGCTGGTCGATCCGGCCGGCGTCGCGACCCTGGTTTTGACCCTGTGCCTGCCGCAATCGCGCGATGTGACCGGCGCCGCGCTGACCATCGACGGCGGCACCAGCGCGTGAGCATCGACCCGGCCGACGTCGCCCCGCAACATTTCCTGTGGGACTTCGCCGGGGGTGTCGCGACGATCACGCTCAACCGGCCCGAGCGCAAGAATCCGCTGACCTTCGCCAGCTATGCCGAGCTGCGCGACACGTTCACCGCCTTGGGCGCGATGCCCGCGGTCAAAGCGGTGGTGCTGACCGGCGCGGGTGGCAATTTCTGCTCGGGCGGCGACGTCCATGAGATCATCGGTCCGCTGACAAAAATGGATCGCAAGGGGCTGATTGAATTCACCACCATGACCGGCGATCTGGTCAAGGCGATGCGCGGCTGCCGGCAACCGATCGTCGCCGCAGTCGAAGGCGTGTGCGCCGGCGCTGGCGCGATCATGGCGATGGCCAGCGACCTCAGGCTCGCCGCGCGCGACGCCAAATGCGCGTTCCTGTTCACGCGCGTGGGCTTGAGCGGCGCCGACATGGGCGCATGCGCGATGCTGCCGCGGATCATTGGCCATGGCCGCGCGGCGGAACTGCTGTTCACCGGGCGCAGCTTCGGCGCGGAGGAAGGCCATGCTTGGGGCTTCTGGAACCGGCTCAGCGACGATGTGCTGGCCGATGCGCTGGCGCTGGCGCGGCAGCTCGCGAACGGGCCGAGCTACGCCCACGCGGTGACCAAGCGTCAGCTCGACGCCGAATGGCATGTGTCGATCGACAGCGCGATCACGATGGAGGCTGAGGCGCAGGCCGACTGCATGCAGACGCAGGATTTCAAGCGCGCATACGAAGCGTTCGCGGCCAAGCGCCAGCCGGAGTTTCAGGGTGATTAGCACGACCCTCGTCATTCCCGCGAAAGCGGGCATCCCGCTCCGGCTGCTTTACAGCCAAGGAAGCGGGGCCCCCACTTTCGCGGGGGTGACGAGCTAGGCAATGGGCGATCGCACTTTCCTCGCCTGGCCGTTTTACGAGCAACGCCACCGCGAGCACGCGCGCAACCTGGGCGAATGGTGCACCGACAATCTCACCGGGCGCTACGCCGACAATCTCGATGACGAATGCCGGACGCTGGTGCGCGAGCTTGGCGCTGCGGGGTTTCTCCAGCTCAGCGTGGCCGACGGCGACACGCGGCCCGACGTGCGCAGCCTCACCATCGCCCGCGAGACGCTCAGCTATCACAGCGCACTCGCCGATTTCGCCTTTGCGATGCAGGGTCTCGGGTCGGGCGCGATCTCGCTGTTCGGGACGCTTGAACAAAAGCGCGCGTGGCTCCCGCGCGTCGCCAGCGGGCAGGCGATTGCGGCGTTTGCGATGACCGAACCCGACTGCGGATCGGACGCGGCGAACATGGCGACGACCGCCAAGCGCGACGGCAACGAATGGGTACTGAGCGGCGAGAAGACCTACATTTCGAATGGCGGGATCGCGGACTTCTATCTGACTTTCGCGCGCACCGGCGAGAGCGCAGGCGCGCGCGGGCTGTCGGCGTTCATCGTCCCCGCCGAAAACGTCACCGTCGCCGAGCGCATCGAGGTGGTCGCGCCGCACCCGCTCGCGCGGCTGACCTATGACAATGTGCGCGTGCCCGCCGATGCGATCGTCGGCGCGCCCGGTGAGGGTTTTCGCATCGGCATGGAGACGCTGACGCTGTTCCGAGTGACGGTTGGCGCGGCGGCGCTCGGGCTGGCGCGCCGCGCGCTCGATGAGGCGCTCAAATATGCCAAGGCGCGCCGCCTCGGGTCGGGAACGCTCGCCGATAATGCCGTGACCCAGGCGATCCTTGCCGACATGGCGCTCAAGATCGACGCGTCGGCTTTGCTCATCGCGCGCGCGGCGTGGCAGCAGGATGTTGGTGGGATGGATAACCGCCGCGCCGCCGCGATGGCCAAGCTCCACGCGACCGAAGCGGCGCAGCAGGTGATCGACGCGGCGGTGCAGATGCATGGCGGCGCCGGCGTGACCAAGGGGGTCAAAGTCGAGGAGCTCTACCGCGACATCCGCGCGCTGCGCATTTACGAAGGCGCGAGCGAGGTTCAGCGCCAGATCATCGCCCGCGATTTGCTCAAGGAGAAGCGCTGAATGAAGCTATTGCAACCGCCCGGCTGGCCGCGGCCCAAGGGCTATTCCAACGGCGTCAGCGCGCGCGGGCGGACGATCTTCACCGCCGGAGTGGTCGGCTGGGACGAGCGCGAAAGTTTCCCGTCGTACCGGCTGCACGAGCAATTCGCGCAGGTGCTCAAGAACACGCTCGCGATCCTGGCCGAGGACGGCGCCGGCCCCGAGCATATCGTGCGCATGACCTGCTTCGTCACCGAGCGCGACGAATATTTACGCGAGCGCGACGAGATCGGCGAGCATTGGCGCAGCATCATGGGCAAGAATTTCCCGCCGATGACCCTGGTCGTGGTCAAGGGCCTGGTCGAAGGCGCGGCGAAGGTCGAAATCGAGACGACCGCGATGGTGGAGGAAGAGTGATTTCTCACACTTTCGTCATTCCCGCGAAAGCGGGAATCCAGTTTTCTTGTTTGCGCTGGGTCCCCGCTTTCGCGGGGATGACGAATTAGCATGTCCGACACCTTTGTCCGCGACCGTTTGCCACCGCTCGATCAGCAGCCGGAGTTTCGCCTGCTCGATTATCCCGAGCGCCTGAATGCGGCGGCTGAATTGCTCACGGGCGGGGCGGCGGACGCGCTGGCGGTGGTCAACGATCACGGCCGCTGGACCTACGCCGAGCTCGACGCTTTCAGCGGGCGGATCGCGCGGCTGCTGGTCGAGGAAGAGGGGCTGATCCCCGGCAATCGCGTGCTTCTACGCGGGCCCAATGGCTATACGATTTTCGCCGCCTGGCTCGGTATCTTGAAGGCCGGTGGCGTGGCGGTGGCGACCATGCCGTTGCTGCGCCCGGGCGAAATCGCGACGGTGATCGAGCGCGCGCAGATCAGCCATGCGATCGTCGACAGCCGTTTCATCGGCGACTTCCGCGACGCCGCCGAGCAGACGCACTTGGTCAAGCATCTGCTCAAATATGATGGCGATTACGGCAAGGGCGCGCTCGAAATGCGCTGCGCCGCGCTCGAACCTTTGCCCGCACTCGACACCGCGCAGGACGACCCAGCGCTGATCGCCTTCACCAGCGGCACCACCGGCGTGCCCAAGGGCTGCGTCCATCTCCACCGCGATGTGCTAAGCCCGTGCGACACCTTCGCCAAGCATCTGATAGACCCCAAACCCGGCGACATTTTCCTGACCAGCGCGCCGATCGCCTTCACCTTCGGACTCGGGATCGCGCCGATCTTCCCGCTGCGCTTCGGCGCCGCCTGCGCGACGGTCGAGCAAGCCAGCCCCCCGCAATTGCTCGAGGCGATCACGAAGTTTGGGGTGACGCACCTGGGGACAGCGCCGACCGCGTACAAAGCGATGCTGGCGACGGAAGGAACGGGGGACACGCCCAACCCCGTTCGTGGTGGGGCGTTAGACCTGGCCCTCAAAACACTGCGCTACTGCATCTCAGCCGGCGAACATCTCCCCGAAGCGACTTGGCACGCATGGAAAGACCGCACCGGGATCGCGATCACCGACGGCATCGGCTCGACCGAAATGATGCACATCTTCGTCTCGGCAGCGGGCGCGGACATCCGCCCGGGCGCGACCGGCAAGGCCGTTCCCGGCTATGAGGCAACGGTGCTCGACGCCGACGGCCAGCCGCTCACCGAAGGCGAAGGGCGGCTCGCGATCAAGGGTCCGACTGGCTGCCGCTACCTCGATGACGAGCGCCAGGCGGACTATGTGACAGGCGGCTGGAACGTCACTGGCGACACCTACCGCCGCGACGCCGACGGTTACTATTGGTACCTCGCGCGAAGCGACGACATGATCGTCAGCTCAGGTTATAATATCGGCGCGCCCGAGGTCGAGCACGCGCTGCTCGCCCACCCCGCGGTCGCCGAATGCGCGGTGATCGGCGTGCCCTGCGCCGAGCGCGGACAGAAGGTCAAAGCGTTCGTGGTCCTCGCCGATTTCGCCACCGCGAGCGAGGAGCTGGCCGACAAGCTCAAAGCCTTCGTCAAAGACCACATCGCCCCCTACAAATATCCGCGCGAGGTGGAGTTCGTGGCGACGCTGCCGAAGACGGCGACGGGCAAGCTCAGGCGGAGTGAGTTGCGCCAGCCTTAGTTCCAATTATTCAAACTCCACGATGACCTGATCGACCGCGACGCTGTCGCCCGCTTTCGCCGGGGTCGCCTTGACCGTTGCTGCCTTGGGCGCGCGGAGGATGTTTTCCATTTTCATCGCTTCCATCACCGCGACGGGCTGACCGGGTTCGACCTTGTCGCCGACCGCGACGTCGAGCCGCGTGAGCAGCCCAGGCATCGGCGCGAGCAATAGCCGCGTGAGATCGGGCGGCGGCTTGTCGAGCATGTGCCGCGACAGCGCAGCGACATGCGGATCGAGCACTTGCACGCGGTGGCTCGCGCCGCGCGTCTGAAGCTCCCACTCGCGGCCGACGCGGCGGACCTGGACGATGCGGTGGCGGCCATCGACGGTAGCGGTGAGCAGCCGCTGCCCTGGTACCCAGCGGCCGATGATGTCGACCAGTTCGCCGCCATCGAGCACCGCCAGCGTGCCGCCCTTGTAGGGCTTGATCCGCACGCGATGCTCGTCGCCCGCGACGCGCACGACGCGGTCGCATGAGCGATGCGCCGGGGGCCCAAGCTGGCCGTCGATCTCGCCCGCGCGCTCGTCCATGATGGTCGAGACCATGCCCGCGATCACCGCGAGGTCGGCGAGCAGTTGCGCGTCGGCCGGCGCGCCGTGGAAGCCGTCGGGATATTCGTCGGCGATGAAGTCGGTCGCGAGGTCGCCGCGGCGGAAGCGGGGGTGCTGCATCAAGCCTGAGAGAAAATCGACATTGTCGGATATGCCGTCGATCACGAACTGATCGAGCGCGGCGATCTGCGCGTCGATCGCCGCGTCGCGGGTTGGTGCCCAGGTGATCAATTTGGCGATCATCGGGTCGTAGAACATGCTCACTTCGCCGCCGTCGGCCACGCCGTCGTCAACCCTCACCACCACGTCGTCATTCGCGCGCAAGCGGGAATTCAGTTTTGTTCGCGCAGAGACGCGGGGATGCAGAGAGTCGGGTTCCTGGACTTCCTCTGCATCTTTGCGTCTCTGCGCGAGATTAGCTTCTGGGACCCCGCTTTCGCGGGAATGACGAATTTGGGGAGGGAGGTAGCACACCAACCGCCCGGTACTCGGCAAAAACCCGCGATACGGATCCTCCGCGTAAACCCGCGTTTCGACCGCCCAGCCATCGAGCTTCACATCCTTTTGCGTGAAGCCCAGTTTTTCGCCCGCCGCGACGCGGATCATCTGTTCGACCAGATCGAGGCCGGTAATCTCCTCGGTCACCGGATGCTCGACCTGCAGCCGTGTATTCATCTCGAGAAAGTAGAAGCTATTGCCGCTCGGGTCCGCGCCGTTGACGATCAGCTCGACCGTTCCCGCCGAATAATATCCGACCGCGCGGGCCAGCGCGACCGCTTGGCTTCCCATGTTCTGGCGTATTTCCGGGGTGACGAACGGTGAGGGCGCTTCCTCGACCACTTTTTGATGGCGGCGCTGGATCGAGCATTCGCGCTCGTTCAAATAGACGATGTTGCCGTGCTGATCGCCGAGGATCTGGATTTCGATGTGGCGCGGCGCCTCGATGAATTTCTCGATGAACACGCGGTCGTCGCCGAAGCTCGCGAGGCCCTCGCGCTTGGTCGCCTCGAAGCCGTCGCGCACGTCCTGTTCAGTATACGCCAGCCGCATGCCCTTGCCGCCGCCGCCGGCGCTCGCCTTCATCATCACCGGGTAACCGACGTCGGAGGCGATCTTCACCGCTTCTTCGGTGGTCGCGATGTCGCCGAGGAAACCGGGCACGATGTTGACCCCCGCGGCCTGCGCGAGCTTTTTGGATTCGATCTTGTCGCCCATCGCCGCGATCGCCTTGGGCGGCGGGCCGATGAACGCGATCTTCGCCTTGGCCAGCGCCTTGGCGAAGCTCTCGCGCTCGCTGAGGAAGCCATAGCCGGGGTGGACCGCCTCGGCCCCCGTCGCCTTGCACGCATCGATGATCAGATCGGCCTTGAGATAGCTCTCCGCCGCCGGCGCCGGCCCCAGCCGCACCGCCTCGTCGGCCATCAACACATGCGGCGCCCTCGCATCGGCATCGGAATAGACCGCGACGGTCTTGATCCCCATGCGCTTGGCGGTGCGAATGATGCGGCATGCAATCTCGCCGCGATTGGCGATCAGAATTTTGGAGAACATCAGTTGGCTTCACCCTCGACCATCACCACCAGCTCGTGCGTCCGGCGCCGGGTCATGTCCGCCATGCAGCTCGCTACCATCATCGGCCAGATGCTCCCGCCCTTACTGTCGATCGCCGCCGCGCGGCACTGGGCTTCGCGATATTTGAGCCATCCGCGCTGCGCATCGAGCAGCAGTTTCGAGCCTTCCTGGTCGCCCTTGTACGCGGCGACGACCTTGGCCCATGCAATGTTGAGCGCGGCATCGGCACGCGCATAGGTCTCGCCGGCGCAGCGGTTCATTCCCTGCTGCGACTGGTCGGCCTCATAGCAAGCGGTTTCGCGCTCGTCGTCCGGAGCCGCCGGCACGTCCGCCGCAACGAGGAGCAGGGCCAGGATCATTCCGCCGCCTCGTCCAATGGCGGGCGGTTGTGGCCGAGCAGCCGCAGGACTTCGTCGGCAGCGTCGGCCAAATTGGTCCCCGGCCCGAAGATCGCCTGCACGCCGGCGGCGCGGAGCAAAGCATAATCCTGCGGTGGGATGACCCCGCCGGCGACGACCTTGATGTCGGCGCGGCCCATCTCGCGCAGCGTGTCGATCAGCTCGGGGATCAGCGTCCGGTGGCCGGCGGCGAGCGACGAGGCGCCGACGACGTCGACTCCTTCCGCGACCGCCAGCTCTGCGGTTTCGCGCGGGGTCTGGAACAGCGGCCCGGCGATGACTTCGAAACCCAGATCGGTGAACGCCGACGAGACCAAATTGGCACCGCGGTCGTGGCCGTCCTGGCCCATTTTGGCGACAAGCAGGCGCGGCTTGCGGCCGAGGCGTTCGGCGACCGCTTTGGTGCCTGCCTCGGCGCCGAGCCAGCGCGGGTCGCGGCGCGGATGGGGCGGGCGCCGAAGATGCTGGTCGCCAAGATGGGACAGGACGGGCATGACCGCGGAGCCAATTTGGTGT
>JBDSTQ010000171.1:0-8160 GCA_039928195.1 Sphingomicrobium sp. | reverse complement strand
CTCGCTGTTTCTGACCACGCCGCCGATCATCACGGCCAATGCCACCGCGGCCGCGATTGAAAGCGGCGAATATTGCGCGCAGGCGCAAATCAACACCAACACCACAGGTATTTCCGCGGGCGGCAATGTCACCGTCAACCTCGGCTGCGGGATGATCACCAATTCGACTTCGATGGACGCGGCGGTCGCCTTTGGCAGCTCCTCGGTTCGCGCCTCGCCGGTGGCGGCTGTCGGCGGGCTCGATACCACTGATAACTGGGCGTCGGGGACGACTTTGCTGCCGTTCACGCTGGCCCAGCCCGACCCGTTCGCGGACATCAATCCGCCGGCTATTCCAACGCCCTGCAACACGCAGTTTCGCGACAGTCCGTCGGACAACCAGACTTGGCCTGCAACCGCGCCCGCCAGCGGAACAGTGTGTGTCAAGGACTGGATCGGAAAAGGCACGGTCAATCTTCAGCCCAACACGACCTATATCATCACCGGCGACATGAGCCTGAATTCCGGCGCGCAGATGAATTGCACCGGCTGCACCTTCGTGCTCACCAACGACACGCCGTCGAGCACTGGCAACCTGACGATTAACGGCGGCGCGCAGCTGAACCTGACCGCCCCCGACAGCGGCACCTATAAGGGCATCCTGTTCTACCAGAACCGCGGTGCGCTCTCGACCGGGATGAACAAGATCAACGGCAACAGCGCGTCCTTCTTCAAAGGCGCCTTTTACTTCCCGCATTCGGAGGTGGAATATACCGGCAATGCGGGCGTGACCTACGCCTGTCTCAAGTTGGTCAGCTGGAAACTCACCTTCCAGGGCAATGCGAGCATCACCAACAATTGTCCGCCAAACTATTATGGCGACCGCTTCAAGGGCCGTCACGTGCGGCTGGTGGCGTGATGACCGCGGTCAGTAAGCTCATTGCGCGCCTCGGGCGAGACCGCCGCGGCGCCGCGGTGATCGAGCTGGCGATCGTTGCGCCAATCTTCGCTACCATGCTCATCGGCATGGTCGATATCGGCCGCGGCTATTCGATGAAGCTTCAGCTCGAGCAGGCCGCGCAGCGAGCGATCGAAAAGGTCATGAACGGCCAGGCCGATAAATCGACCGCGGCCGCGCTCAAAACCGAAGCCGCGACGATTGCCGTTGTTCCCGAGACGCAGGTCACGGTCGATTTCTGGCTCGAATGTAACAGCTCGCGTCAGGCAAGCTATGACACGACCTGTGCGACGGGGCAGATCACCCGGCGCTATCTGACGGTCCAGATCAGCAAAGCTTTCGCGCCGATGTTCAGCGCGAAATTTATGGGCTCCAACGCCGACGGGACCTTCACCGTCGTCGGCAAGACCGGAGTGCGCACGCAATGACCTTGCTGCAGAGAGTTCGCGCCGACGAAAGTGGTGCTTCGGCGGTCGAAATGGCGCTCAGCCTGCCGATCCTGCTGACCTTCATTTTCGGCATGATGCAGGTTGGCATGATCATGGCCGCCGATGCCGGAATGCAGCACGCGCTGGGCGAAGGCGCGCGCATGGCGACACTATTTCCGACCCCGAGCGACGCGGCGATCAAGACCAAAATCGCCGACAAGGTGTTCGGCACTTATATCGGGAGCTATACGGTCAGTGACCCGGCGACGACGCAATCTGGCACTACCCGCTACACCCTGCTTCAGGTCAGCTATACGGTGACTCCCAATTATATCTTTTTCACCGGTCCGCCGATTGTGTTGACCCGGACCAAGCGCGTCTATCAAACCGAGGCCGTCGCGACCTAGTTCGCCGGCGCGGCCTTCATTTGCCTGCGCGACTGGCGAAGAACGCGGCGATCGCCTGCGCCACCTCGGGCGAACGCAGGCGCTCGGCGAACAGCCCGTTCTCAAGCTCCATGCGTTCGAGGATCTCGTCGCGCGCGCCCTTGCGCAGCAGGCGCTGCGTTTCGCGCAATGCCTCGGCCGGCTTGGCGAGCAGCGCGGCGGCAATGGCGTCGGCTCGCGCGGCGAGCTGGCCGGCGTCGGCGCGATGACTGACGAGGCCCATCGCCAAAGCTTCATCGACTCCGAATGGCTCGGCCAGAAGCAGGTGGCGTGCGGCGCGGCGGCGCCCCGCAAGGCGCGGCAGGAGCAACGAGCTCGCCGCCTCCGGAATCAGCCCGAGATCGACGAACGGCAGCGAAAAGCGCGCGCCATCCTCGGCGACGACCAGATCGCAATGGAGCAGCATGGTGGTGCCGATGCCGACGCAATTGCCATGAACCTGGGCAAGGATCGGCGTGGTGCACGACGCCAGCGCCCGCAGCATCCGCCACACCGGAATATCGGTGATGTCGCGCGGCATCGCGGAGGCAAAATCGGCAAGGTCGTTGCCGGCGGTGAAGTCCGTGCCGTCGCCAGCCAGACGAATCAGGCGGATCGCGGGATCGGCGGCGGCGCCTTCGAGTGCGTCGGCCAAGTCGGCGTACATCGCGACCGTGATCGCATTGCGCCGCTCGGGCCGGGCGAGGGTGATCGCGAGCACGCCGTCGTCCGCAGTCTCGATCCGCACCTGATCGCTCATGACTTTGCCCTCGAATCGGATGACGCGCCGCGCCGCAGCCGCTATCGGCCGGACCTTCAACCAAAGCCGGGGCTGACGCAAACCACCATGAAATTCTTCGCCGACACCGCCGAGATCTCCGAAATCCGCGAGCTGGCCGAATCGGGGCTGCTCGACGGGGTCACCACCAACCCCTCGTTGATCCACAAATCGGGGCGCGATTTCATCGATGTCGTGCGCGAGATCGCGGGGATCTGCCCCGGACCGGTGTCGGCCGAGGTCGTTGCGCTCGACCATGACGCGATGATGCGCGAGGCCGAAGTTCTGCGAAAGATCGCCGACAATATCGCGATCAAGGTGCCGCTGACCCCCGCCGGGCTGCGGACGTGCAAGGCGCTCACCGACGATGGCACGATGGTCAACGTCACTCTATGTTTTTCGGCGGGTCAGGCGTTGCTCGCAGCGAAAGCCGGAGCGACCTTCATTTCGCCGTTCGTCGGGCGGCTCGACGACATCGGCCAGTCGGGGATGGAGCTGATTTCCGACATTCGCTTGATCTACGACAATTACGATTTCGCGACGCAAATCCTCGTCGCCAGCGTGCGCAGCCCGATGCATGTGCTCGAAGCCGCCAAGATCGGCGCCGACGTGATGACCGCGCCGCCCAAGGTTATCATGCAATTGTTCAGTCATCCGCTGACCGACGCGGGCCTCGCGAGCTTCCTCAAGGACTGGCAGGCGACGGGGCAAAAGATCGGCTGAGCCTGGTGGCTGCACCGCGCCCCAACTTTTAACCTTTGAGCAACCTTGGCGCGTAACCTTTTCTCAACGGCTGGGGACTTATGGTCATTGCATCCTGCGATTGGACATGCAGGTCGGGGCGCCAGCGCTCCGTATACTTGGAACCAAGGAGCAAAGACCATGAGCAAGTTCATCAAGCTGATCAGAAATAGCAAGGGCGCGACCGCCATTGAATACGGCCTGATCGCGGCCCTGATTGCCGTTGCCGCCATCGGCGCGATGCAGGGCATCGGTACCAAGCTGAACACGACGTTCAACAACGTCTCGAACAAGCTCTAAGCCTTTTAGGCTTTGAGCGAGGGGGGCGGCGGTACCGAAAGGTGCCGCCGCCTTTCGTTTGTGCGGCTCATCCGCTTGCCGCGATGTAGGATTTTAACCGTCCCTGGAGTACGCTGACGCCTATGGCCCAGGTCATTCCTTTCGAAGAACGCGCGGTGGCGCGGCTGCGCGAGCGCCTCGGCGCGGCCGAGGAAGCCAATCAGGATTTGATCGCTTTTGCGCGCGGCCATTCGGGGGCAGTTGCCTCGATCCACCGCGCGGTGCTCGCGGCGATCGACGCCGAGGGCATCGACGAATTGCTTCACGTCGTCACCCAAGAATGGCCGCTGATCCTCGGCATCGACGCGGTCGCTTTGTCGCTGATCGTCGGCGACCAGGGCTTTCGCGCCGACGGCTCGGGGGTGCAGGCGGTCGACGTGGCGATCCTGCGCCGCGCAATTGCGCCGGTCGGGGCATTCGAAATGCGCACCGTCGAGCGCGGCCATCCATTGTTCGGTCCGGCATGCGAACTGATCCGCGCCGAAGCGTTGATCCGCGTCGATTGCGAAGCGCCGCTGCCGATCGGCCTGCTGGCGCTCGGACAGCGCGCCGCGCTCAGCCTCGACGCGCGTCACGGCGGCGAATTGCTGATGTTCCTCGGACGCGCGCTTGCGGCTATGATCCGCAAGTGGCTGATCTCGCCCCCGGCGCCCTAGACGCGCTCAAGCCTTTGGCAGCGCACCCCGCCGCCGCGCTCGTCGCGCGCTGGGCGGGGCATTTGCAGCACGACCGCCGCCGCTCGCCGCACACTGTGCGTGCCTATGTCGCGACCGCGCATCGACTGATCGCTTTCCTCGGGCGCTACCGTGGTGAAGTGATCGGCGATGGCGGGCTGATTGGACTGACCGCGGCGGACATGCGCGCGTTCCTCGCCGACCGCCGCGGCGCGGGGCTCGGGCCATCGTCGGCCGCGCGCGAGCTGTCGGGCGTCCGCGCGTTCCTGACTTATGCCGCCGAACAAGCGGGTAGCCACGCGCAGCTTCCGCGGACGCGCGGACCGCGGCGCCCGCGCACGCTCCCGCGTCCAGCGGCGCCGGATGAGGCGATGGACCTCGCCAATGATGCCGCGGCGGCGGCCAGCGCGCCGTGGATCGGCGCACGCGATCTCGCCATTCTGTTGCTGCTTTACGGCGCGGGACTGCGCGTTGCCGAAGCATTGTCGCTGACCGCACGCGACGTGCCGGTGCGCAGTACGCTGCGCGTGACGGGGAAAAGGTCGAAAATGCGCGTGGTGCCGCTCGTCCCCGCAGTACGCGAGGCGATCGACGATTATGTCCGGCAATGCCCCCATGAATTGAGCGGCGAGGTGCCGTTATTCGTCGGCGCGCGCGGGGGACCGCTCAACCCCGATCTAGTGCGGCGCGCGGTGGCGGCGGCGCGGCGGCGGCTGGGACTGCCCGATACGCTCACGCCGCACGCGTTGCGCCACAGCTTCGCGACGCATTTGCTCGCGCGCGGAGCGGACTTGCGCTCGCTGCAGGAATTGCTTGGCCATGCCAGCCTGTCGTCGACGCAAATCTACACCGCAGTCGACGCCGCGCGGCTGCTCGACGTCTATCGTCACGCGCATCCGCGCGCCTGATCGAAATGGCGGGATGTCGCGGCGCACCGGTGAGTGGGGCGCACCAGCGGCCGCGACCCGTCCGCGCTAGGTGAGACGGGTAAAGCGAATCCTAAACAGCCGGAACGGTTGAATTAGCGCGCGAAAGCAATTGAGGAATCCGGCCAAAGATTGCACCGGACCGGATTATTCTGGATCGGCCTTATGCGTCACCAGCCGCCACAGATAGCCGACCACGAGGACGATCAGGATCGCGTTGGAGACCGGGCCGACGACCTCGTCAATGCCAGTGAAATTCTCCTGCAGCTTGAAGCCCGCTCCAGCGAGGACGGCGGTCCACAACGCGGTGCCCACGGTCGAGGCGATCAAGAAATTTTTGAAGCGCATGTGGAGCAACCCGGCAGGGACCGACACCAGGGAGCGAATCGTCGGGACCAGCCGGCCAACGAACACGAAGGCCGTGCCATAGCGGCCGAACCAGCGGTCGGCACGCTCGACTTCGCTCCAATTGACCGTCAGCCAGCGGCCGTAGCGCGCGACAACCGGGCGCAGTCGGCTGATCCCGAGCGCGCGGGCGATCAGATACCAGAAGATGTTGCCGAGCATTGCCCCCGCCGTTCCAGCCGCAACCACGCCACCAAAGCCGAGTTGTCCGCGTGACGCAGCCATCCCGGCAACTGGCATGATGACTTCCGAGGGAATCGGCGGGAAGACGGTTTCCAGGAACATCAGGAACGCCACACCAAGATAACCCGATTGCTCGATCAGGCGCACGACCCAATCGCTCATCCAGCGGTGCTCGCCTGGCGCTCGGCCAGCCGACGCTCGATCGCCTGCCAGATCAAGGCGGGCGTATCGCTGCCGTTGAACTGGTCGATCGCGACGATCCCGGTCGGCGAGGTGACGTTGATTTCGGTCAGCCAGCGTCCGCCGATGACATCGATCCCGACGAACACCAGCCCGCGCCGCTTGAGTTCAGGCCCAAGCGCGGCACAGATTTCCTGTTCGGTGGCGGTCAGCGCGCTTGCTTCGGCGGTCCCGCCAGCAGCGAGATTTGAGCGGATTTCGCCGCTCTCCGGTCGGCGGTTGATGGCGCCCGCGACTGCGCCGTCGACGAGGACGATGCGCTTGTCGCCTTCGCTGACCTCGGGAAGAAACGCCTGGAGCACATGCGGCTCGCGAAACGTGGTGTTGAACAGTTCGATCAGCGGGGCGAGATTGGCGCTGTCGCGGCCGACCTTGAACACCGCTTTGCCGGCGTTGCCGTGGAGCGGCTTGATGACGATCTCGCCGTGCTTCGCGGCAAACTCGCGCGCGACACCGAGCGACCGGGTGAGCGCGGTCGGCGGCATGAAGCGCGCGAAGTCCAGCACCCACAATTTTTCAGGCGCGTCGCGCACCGCCGCCGGATCGTTGACCACCAAAGTCTCCCCCCCGATCCGCTCGAGCAAATGGGCAGCGGTGATGTAGCCAAGGTCGAACGGCGGGTCCTGGCGCATCAGCACGACATCGATGTCGCGGCCCAGGTCGAGGATGACGAACTCGCCGCGGGTGAAGTGATCGCCGGCCTTGCGCTCCACGGTCACTTCATGCGCGCCGGCGTACACCCGGCCATCCTGATAGGTCAGGGCATCGGCGAGATAATGGTAGAGTTTGTGGCCGCGCGCCTGCGCCCCGAGCATGATCGCAAAGGTCGAATCGCCGGCGACGTTGATCGTCTCGAGCGGGTCCATTTGCACTGCAACACGGTACGGCATGGCTCGACCGCCTAGGGTCTCATCCCGCTTTTGTCACCCTTGCCAGACGTCGGCCAGATGCCGCGGCCAGCGGCGCGGGACGATGAAAATCGCGTCAATCCGGATCTCGTCGCCGTCGCGCATATAGCGCTGCGACAATCGCTCGGCGGCGACCGCGACTCGGCGCAGACGATAATGATCGAGTGAAAAGGCTGCCGCGGCCTCGCTCGCGCGCGCTTTGACTTCGACGAAGGCGAGGGTGCGGCCACGGCGCGCGACGATATCGACCTCGCCGCCGGGGACGCGGGCGCGGCGCGCGAGGATGCGCCACCCGTGCAGGCGCAAATACCAGCAGGCGAGCGTCTCGGCGCCGCGGCCGCGCTGCTCGGCCGCGTGCCGCTTCATTTCGCCCGCTCGAGCGCGCGGGCGTAGACCCGTTTGCGCGCCACACCGAGCTCGGCCGCGACTTCAGCTGCAGCGCGGGACAGCGTGGTCCGTGTCAGCGCGGCGTCGAGCGCCGCATCGATCGCGTCGTCGCTGGCCTCCGCTGCCTCACCGGGCGGGCCGACGACGATCACGATTTCGCCCTTTGGCGCGACGGCTGCGTAGCGCTCGGCGAGCTCAGCCAGCGTGCCCGTCACACATTCCTCATGCAGCTTGGTGATTTCGCGCACGACCGCGGCGTCGCGCGTGCCCAAACCCTGCGCAAGCGCGGCGAGCGTCGCCCCAAGGCGCGGGCCGCTTTCGTACAGCACAAGCGTCGCGCGCACGGCGGCGATCTCCGTCACCGCGTCGCCGCGCGCCTTGGCCTTGGCGGGCAAAAAACCGAGAAACAGGAAGCGGTCGGTGGGCAGGCCGGCGAGCGTCAGCGCGGCAACCGCTGCTGACGCCCCGGGGACGGTATGGACGCGATGCCCGGCAGCGCGCGCGGCGCGGACCAACTTGTATCCAGGGTCGGAAATCAGCGGCGTTCCTGCATCGCTCACCAGTGCAACCGCTTCGCTCCCCAAACGGGCGACGATCGCCGCGCGCGCGGCCTCGCTGCTATGATCATCGTAGCGCTGCATCGGGGTTTTCGCGCCGATATGTGCGAGCAGCTTGGCGGTCACCCGGCTGTCCTCGGCAAGAATGCGATCGGCGGCGCACAGGACGTCGCGCGCGCGTTGGGTCAAATCGCCGAGATTGCCGATAGGCGTTGCGACGATGTGCAGCCCG
>JBDSTQ010000170.1:0-4116 GCA_039928195.1 Sphingomicrobium sp. | reverse complement strand
CTGGCCGACCAGATTGAGCGCGAGGCTGCGGGTGAAAGCGGTGATTGCGCCTTTGGTCGCGCTGTAGTCGAGCAGCCCCGGCGAACCCTTGTACATCGTTTCCGAAGTGCAATTGATGATCGACGCGCCCGCCTTGAGGTGGGGCATTGCCGCCTGCACCAGATAGAACATCGCGAAGATGTTAGTCTGGAAGGTGCGCTTGAGCTGCTCCTGGCTAATCTCCTCGATCTTCTCGTCCATAATGCTGCTCGCCGGCGTTATTGACGAGAATGTCGAGGCGGCCGAGCTCGTGCACGGTTTGCGCCACCGCTTGATCACAGAACGACTTGTCGCCGAGATCGCCGGGGATGAGGATCGCCTTGCGCCCTTCGCCCTCGACGATCGCCTGGGTCTTCTGCGCGTCGTCATGTTCGCACAGGTAAGAAATGGCGACGTCGGCGCCTTCGCGGGCGAACAAAGCGGCGACCGCCCGGCCGATGCCGCTGTCGGCGCCGGTGATCAGCGCAACCTTGCCCTTGAGCCGCTCCGATCCGGCGTAGCGCGGCGTCCAGTCGGGTTTGGGATCGAGCGCGCTTTCGTGCCCTGGCAGCGCGTCCTCATGGATCATCGGTTCGGCGAGACCGGACATTCGCGCTTACTCCTTGGCCGCGACGCCGAGGCCTTCGCGCTGCATGTCCTCGGTCGTCGCCTGATTGCTCTTGGCTGCCGCCAATGGTTTCTTGGCGGCGCGGCCACGCGGCAGTTTGGGCTTGGTCGAGCCGGTTTTGGTGCTGGTCATGGCAGGTCAACCGTCACCTCACGGCGCGGTTCCGCGCGGCTTCAGCTGGGGCGCGAGTCCGTAAGCTGACGCTTGGGTGCCGAAATCGACGCCGCCTTGGGGGATGCGGCCGAGTGGCACTTGGCGAGCAGGGTCGGAAAGTCGAAATTGCTGTTGGCTTCGAGCGCCGCGACCGTCGCCGCATCGCATTGCGCGGCATTCTCGTAGCGCACCGGAAGCGTCGCCACCGGCGTGCAGGCCGAGCCGCCATCGGCGCAGCCCAAGATCGCAATCACGAAATAGCCCGGTCCCATCATCCGCTTCCCATCAAGTCCTGGAGCGATAACCGTCGATTAACTGCGCGGTTCCAAGGATTTGCGACGAGCCGTTTGCGGGTCTCCCCGCCCGCTCCTACCTAGAGGGCGATGCCGCTTGATCCGATCACCGCCAAAGACGCGCAGCCCAACGCCGGATTCCGTGCGTTATGGCGGTTCCTGCCGTTGCTGTGGCCCAAGGACGAAGCCGAACTCAAGGTGCGGGTGGCAGTGTCGCTGCTGCTGGTGCTCGCGGGCAAAGCGGCGGTGCTGGTCATGCCGTTCGCGTACAAGGCGATCATCGATCGCATGGCCGACCGCGACGCCGCGCTGGGCATCGTCATCGGCCTCGTCGCCGCTTATGCCGGAGCGCGCTTCGCCGGCGTGCTGTCGGACAATTTGCGCAATGCCTTGTTCGAGAAAGTCGGCCAGACCGCGGCGCGCAAGCTTGCCGGCAAAGTCTTCCGCCACATCCACGATCTGTCGCTGCGCTTCCACCTCGAGCGCCGCACCGGAAGCCTGACCAAGGTCGTCGAGCGCGGCACCAAGAGCATCGACATGATGCTCTATTTCCTGCTCTTCAACATCGCGCCGACGATCATCGAGCTGACCGCGATCTGCGTCATTTTCTTCGTCAAGTTCGGCGCCGGGCTGGTTGCCGCGACATTGGTCATCGTTGCTTTGTACATCGGTTTCACGCGCTGGGTGACCGACTGGCGCTCGCAGATTCAGCGCGACATGAATGAGGTCGACAATCGCGCCATCGGCCGCGCGGTCGACAGTTTGCTCAATTATGAAACGGTCAAATATTTCGGCGCCGAGGAGCGCGAGGCGAAGCGTTACGACGAGGCGATCGGCGCCTTCGCCAAGGCTGCGGTGCGCAACGAAACCTCGCTCGCCTGGCTCAACGTCGGCCAGGCGCTGATTACCAATGCGATGATGGCCGGGGCGATGATCTTCACCGTGTGGGGCTGGAGCAAGGGCCGTTTCACCCCGGGTGATGTAGTACTCGTCAATGCGCTGCTGATGCAGCTGTTCCGCCCGCTCGATCTGCTCGGCTGGGTCTATCGCTCGATCCGCCAGGGGTTGATCGACATGGAAGCCATGTGGGACTTGCTCGACACCCCTGCCGAGGTCGTCGACCGCGCCGCAGCCGAGCCGCTGAGTGTGACCAAAGGCCATGTCCGCTTCGAAGGCGTGCAATTCGCTTACGACCCCGAGCGGCAGATCCTCGGCGGGGTCGATCTCGATGTCCCGCCGGGAACCTCGCTGGCGATCGTCGGCCCGTCGGGCGCGGGCAAGTCGACCATCGCGCGGCTGCTCTATCGCTTCTACGATCCCACCGCCGGACGGATCACGATTGATGGTCAGGACATCGCCGACATCAGCCAGCAAAGCCTGCGCGCGGCGATCGGCATTGTCCCCCAGGACACCGTGCTGTTCAACGACACCATCGGCTATAACATTGCTTATGGCCGCGACGGCGCCGACCAGGCTGCGGTCGAGCATGCCGCCAGCGGGGCGGCGATCGACCGCTTCATCGCCAGCCTCCCCAACGGCTATGACTCGATGGTCGGCGAGCGCGGACTGAAGCTTTCGGGCGGCGAGAAACAGCGTGTCGCAATCGCCCGCACCTTGCTCAAGAACCCGCCGATCCTGATCCTCGACGAAGCCACCAGCGCGCTCGACAGCCGCACCGAGCAGGCGATCCAGGACACGCTCGACCGCATCGCCGAAAGCCGCACGACGATCATGATCGCGCACCGCCTGTCGACGATCGTCAACGCCGATCAGATTGCGGTGCTCGATCAGGGCCAGGTGGTCGAGCGTGGAACGCATGAGCAATTGCTCGACCGCAACGGGCTTTACGCCGAGCTGTGGGTGCGCCAGGCTGCCGAGCGCTCGGCGGAAGAATTGGTAACTCAGGCGGCGGCGGAGTGACGGTCGAGCAAATCCTTCATCAGACGTTCGGCTTTCCGGCGTTTCGCGGCGTCCAGCGTGCGGTCGTCGACCGGGTCATGGCGGGGCAGCATACACTGGCGGTGATGCCGACCGGCGCGGGCAAGAGCTTGTGCTACCAATTGCCCGCCTTGGCGCGCGACGGCACCGCACTGGTGATCTCGCCGTTGATCGCCTTGATGCACGACCAGATCCGCGCCGCTTCGGCGGTCGGGATCAAGGCGGCGTCGCTGACTTCGGCCGATGGCGACCGCGAGGAGACCGTGCGCCGCTTTCAGGGCGGCGATCTTGATCTGCTCTATGTCGCGCCCGAACGCGCCACAACCGACAGTTTTCGCCGCATCATCGACCGCGCGCATTTGTCGCTGATTGCCATCGACGAAGCGCATTGCGTGAGCGAATGGGGACATGATTTCCGCCCCGACTATCGGATGCTGACGAGCCTGCTCGACGCGCACCGCGAAATCCCGCGGCTGGCGCTAACCGCGACCGCCGATCGCCGCACCCGCGCCGACATTTTGGCGCAGCTCGGCATTCCCGAGGACGGGCTGATCATCGCCGGGTTCGACCGGCCCAATATCCGCTACATCGTCCGTCCGCGCGAGCAGACCGGCAAGCAATTGCGCGACCTGCTTGCCGAGCGGCCGGGGCCGGCGATCATCTATGCGCCGAGCCGCGACAAGGCCGCCAAATTCGCCGAGCAGATCGCGGCCTCGGGGCGCCCGGCTTTGCCCTATCATGCCGGGCTCGAGCCCGCGGTGCGCAAGCGCAACCAGGCGGCGTTCGTGCATAGCGAGGACATGGTGATGGCGGCGACGGTCGCGTTCGGAATGGGCATCGACAAGCCCGACATCCGCCTCGTCGCGCACGCCGCGATCCCCAAGAGCATCGAGGCTTATTATCAGGAAACCGGCCGCGCCGGGCGCGACGGCGAGCCCGCCGAAGCGTGGATGCTGTGGTCGGCGGGCGATTTCGCGCTCGCCCGCCAGCGGATCGAGAAAGAGGTCGAACCCGCGCGCCAGCCGCAGGAGCGCGAGCGCTTGAATGCGCTTGCGGCTTTGGTCGAAACGCCCAATTGCCGCCGCG
>JBDSTQ010000169.1:0-7495 GCA_039928195.1 Sphingomicrobium sp. | reverse complement strand
TCAGCGCCGCGATCCCGGCGACCGCCCCAATGACCGCCGCGGCCCCCCGCGCGGGCCGGGCAGCGGAGTCCGCCGCGGTGGCCGTCCACCCAAAAGCGGAGGTCCTGGAAAGCCCGGCGGCGGCCAGGGTTAACCTGCTCCATTCCGGTTTAACCTCCTCAAAATAACTTATTTTTAATCAGCTGCGTGGCACAGTCGCGCGGATGGGTGCGCGCAATCATGATGTCGCGACCGGGCGCGACGGCGCGAACCGGTTGTTTCGCGAATTCTCGCGCACCGGGCTGGCGATCCTCGTCGCGGTCATCGCGACCGTTCTTGGCGGCCTGTTCTGGGCGACCCAGCGCAGCGACGACATCTCGGTTCAACGCCAGGTGCGGATCGCCGAACATGCGATCGAGGTCGCACTCGATGACATCGCGCTCCAGCAGGAAACCGTCGCGGTGTGGGACGATAGCGTCCAGCGCATGGTCGCTCCAGTCAAGGATCAGCAATGGCTGTACGACAATGTCGGCCTGTGGCTGTTCCATATCTTTCACCACGACGAATCGATTCTGCTCGATGATCGCGGCCACCCGGTCCAGTTGGTGGTCGGCGGAGTTCGCGCGCCGATCGAGCATTTCACGAGGATCCGCGCCGATCTCGCGCCGATAATTGATTCGGCGCGCGGCCGCGGCGAGCGTGCCAATGGCGTCCACGATCGCCACCCGGGCCAACCGCTCATCGGCCAGTAGCGTGCGCACGACCGCGCGCGCGACCCATGATACCAAGCTTGCTTTGGTCGGCGGGCGCCCTGCTGCCGTTAGCGCAATGCTCATCCAGCCCTCGACGCAAGGCTATGTCGGGCCGCGGCGCGAGTGGCCGGTCCTCGTCAGCATCCGCTACCTCGACAGCGGGTTTGTGCGCGACCTTGAATCGACCCATTTGATCGGTAATCCGCGATTCTCGCTGACCGGTCGCCTCGCGCCCGACGAACGCGCGCTCCAACTGCGCTCGGAAGACCGGCAGAAATTGGGCTATCTGATCTGGACGCCCGAGCTTCCGGGTAGCCGGATCATGGCCGTGCTGCTGCCGGTCAACCTCGTTGCGGTGCTTCTGCTGTCGCTCGTCATGGGATCGCTGATAATCCATTTGCGCCAGGCGCTACGCGAGCGCGGCGCGCTCGAGGAACGCGCCAACCACCTGGCTTATCACGACGCGCTGACTGGCCTGCCCAACCGCAACCTGCTTCATCAGCGGCTCGACGAGGCGCTTGCGCAGGTGCCCGCGCCCGACCTTGCCTTGCTGCTCATCGATCTCGATCGCTTCAAGCAGGTCAATGACACGCTTGGCCATCTCGCCGGCGATCAACTGATTTGCCGCTTCGCCGAACGGCTGGTTCGAGTCGTGCGCCGCGACGATTTGGTCGCCCGGCTGGGCGGCGACGAGTTCGCGGTGATCCTGTCGGGCGACGTCGCGCCGTCGGCGGTTTTAAACATCTGCCAGACCATCCTTGGCCAGTTCGCTCAGCCATTCGAGCTGATGGGCAGCAGCGTCCACGCGAGCGCGAGCATTGGCGCGGCCTGTGTCGCGGAGGATGCTGCCAGCGGCACCGAGCTACTGCGCCGCGCCGATGTCGCGCTCTACCGCTCCAAAGCCGAAGGCCGTCGCTGCGCCCGCCTCTACGAACCCCAGATGGATGAAGAGTCGCGCCACCGCGCGCGGGTCGAGGCTGAACTGCGAGTCGCGGTTGCCGACAACCAATTTTCGCTGTGGAGCCAGCCGCAGGTCACGCCCGGCGGAATCGTCCGCGGGCATGAAGTCCTCCTGCGCTGGGAACATCCGCGGCTGGGCATGATCAGCCCCGACCAGATCATCCCCGTTGCCGAGGAGACCGGACTGATCGTGCCGATCGGCGACTGGGTGTTCGATCAGGCGCTTGAACTCGCCGCCAATGGCCCCGACGACGGCTTCATCGCGCTCAATCTGTCGCCGGTGCAATTACGGTCCGAAGGGTTTGCCGATCGCGCGATCACGCGCTGCCGCGACGCCGGCGTCAATCCGGCGCGGATCGAGCTTGAGATCACCGAGCAGAGCTTGCTCGATGACAGCGCCGCCATCCGCGCCTCGCTCGAGCGCTTGCGCGGCGCCGGATTTCGCATCGCGCTCGACGATTTCGGCACCGGCTACTCGTCGCTCAACTATCTGCGCCGTTTCACCGTCGACAAGTTGAAGATCGACCGCGGCTTCGTTGCCGGGATTGGCAACTCGGCCGAAGCGCGCGCGATCGTCGCCGCGATCGTCAGCCTCGGTCAGGCGTTTGGGCTGACCGTCACCGCCGAAGGCGTCGAGCACGAGCGCCAGCGCGAATTGCTCATCCTCGCCGGTTGCGATCTGCTCCAGGGCCATCTCATCGCCCGCGCAGCGCCGTTGCAGCTGAGCGAAGAGAAGTCGCGCTCGGTCGCTTCCTTGACCAGGTGAGGCCCGCAGGCTAAGCGCCGCCTCGTCGTTTTCGACATGATATTGATGATGCGCCCACGGGTGCGCGCTGGCCGGCGAGGTTTCGCCCGCCGGCGTGTTTTGCGTTTTGCGGCTTGGTCGCGGGAGAAAGAATTTTGTTCGACACGTTGAGCGATCGGCTCGGCAGCGTATTCGACCGGCTTCGCGGGCGCGGCGCGCTCAGCGAGGCCGACGTCCGTGCGGCGATGCGCGAAGTGCGCGTCGCTTTGCTCGAGGCGGATGTCGCGCTCCCGGTCGCGCGCGATTTCGTCGACAAGGTTACCGAACAAGCGGTCGGCGCCGAAGTGCTGCGCTCGATCACGCCGGGGCAGATGGTGGTCAAGCTCGTCCACGACGCGTTGGTCGAGACGCTCGGGTCGGAAACCGCCGAACTCAATCATAGCGTCACCCCGCCGGCGGTCATCATGCTCGTCGGCCTCCAGGGCTCGGGCAAAACTACGACCACCGCCAAGCTCGCCAAGCGCCTGACCGAAAAAGAGCGCAAGCGCGTACTCATGGCCTCGCTCGACGTCGCGCGTCCGGCGGCGCAGGAGCAGCTCGCGGTGCTCGGCCGTCAGGCCAAGGTCGACACGCTGCCGATCGAACCCGGCCAGCAGCCGGTCGACATCGCCCGCCGCGCGCTCCAGGCGGCAAAACTCCAGGCGTATGACGTCGTCCTGCTCGACACCGCGGGCCGCCTCCACGTCGACGACAGCCTGATGGGCGAGATGAAGGCGGTCGCGGCAGCCTCCGCGCCGACCGAAATCCTGCTCGTAGTCGATGCGCTGACCGGGCAGGACGCGGTCAACGTCGCCAAGGGCTTCGCCGCCGAAGTCGAACTGACCGGCGTCGTCCTCACCCGCCTCGACGGCGATGCGCGCGGCGGCGCTGCGCTGAGCATGCGCGCGGTGACCGGCAAGCCGATCAAGTTCGCCGGCGTCGGCGAGGGGCTCGACGCGCTTGAGCCGTTCCACCCGCAGCGGCTTGCCGGGCGCATCCTCGGCATGGGCGACGTCGTCAGCCTGGTCGAGCGCGCCGCCGAGACCATCAAGGTCGAGGATGCCGAGAAGCTCGCGGCCAAGATGGCCAAGGGCAAGTTCGACCTCGATGATCTGTGGGCGCAATTGCAGCAGATGCAGCGCATGGGCGGGCTTGGCGCGCTCGCCAACATGATGCCCGGGATGAAGGGCATGAAGGGCGCGATCGACGATGCGCAAGGGTCAAAGGCGCTGGTCCATATGGAAGCGATGCTGTCGTCGATGACAGCGAAGGAGCGCGCGAAGCCCGACGTGATCAACGCCAAGCGCAAGATCCGCATCGCCAAGGGCAGCGGGACGACGGTCCAGGAAATCAACAAGCTGATGAAAATGCATCAGGAAATGGCCAATGCGATGAAGCGGCTGCGCAAGATGGGCGGCCTCGGTAAGCTCGCTGCGATGTTCTCCAAGGGCGGGCTCGAAGGCGCGCTGGGCGGGCTCGCACCCCCCGGCGCACTGCCGCCTGGTTTTGGTGGCAGCGGGGGCGGGGCAGGGCTCCCCGGTCTTGGCGGCCCTGGCTTCAATCTCCCACCCGGTTTCGACAAATTCACGAAGAAATAAACGAACACACTGAAAGGATTACCATATGTCTCTCGCAATTCGTCTCGCCCGTGGCGGCTCCAAGAAGCGCCCTTATTATCGCGTCGTCGTCGCCGATAGTCGCTCGCCCCGCGACGGCCGCTTCATCGAGAAGCTCGGCACCTACAATCCCTTGCTCGCCAAAGATTCGCCCGACCGGGTGAAGCTCGACACCGACCGCATCCAGCATTGGCTCGGCGTCGGCGCGCAGCCGTCGGACCGCGTCCTGCGCTTCCTCGACGCCGCCGGGATCCGCGAGCGCGCGGCGCGCAACAACCCCAAGAAGGGTGAGCCGGGCGAAAAGGCCAAGGAGCGCGTCGAGGCCCAGGCGACCAAGGCCGCCGAAGCTGCCGAGGCGGCTGAAGCTGCCGCCAATGCGCCCGCCGAAGAGCCGGCGGCCGAGGAAGTTGTCGCCGAGGAAGCCGCTGCTGAAGCGCCCGTTGCCGAAGACGCTCCTGCCGCAGACGAAGCCCCCGCCGCAGACGAAGCCCCCGCCGCCGAGGAAGCCCCCGCCGCCGAGGAAGCGCCCGTCGCCGAGGAAGCTCCCGCCGCTGAGGATGCCCCCGCAGCCGAGCAAGCTCCCGCCGCTGAGGAAGCTCCGGTTGCTGAAGAAGCTCCGGCTGCTGAAACCCAGCCTGAGCCGGCCGAAGGCGCCGATACTGATGCCACCGCCGAATCGCCCCAGGCCGCCGAGGGCGCCGAAGCCAGCGGCGAAAGCGCCGAAGCTCCCGCCGAGGGCGCCGACGAGAAAGCGGAATAGCCTTGTCGACGCCGGCGGCGGAGAAGCGGGTTGCGCTTGCCGCCGTCGCCGGCGCGCATGGCATCAAGGGCGAGGTGCGCTTGAAGCTGTTCAGCGACAGCCTCGACGGGCTCGCCGCGCAGAAGCTGGTCGATGTCGGGGGAACGCCGCTGCGCCTGCTCGCGGTCCGCCCTGCCAGCCATGGAGCGGTCGCGCGCTTTGACGGGATCGCCGACCGCGGCGCTGCCGAAGCCCTGCGCGGGAGCCTCGTCGAAGTCGATCGCGCCGCGCTCCCGCCGCTCGGCGACGAGGAATATTATCACGCCGACATCATCGGTCTGCCGTGCGTGGACCGCGCAGGCACGCCGCTCGGCCTGGTCGTCGCGGTCGAGAATTACGGTGCCGGCGATCTGCTCGAAGTCGCGCTTCCCGACGGCAAAAAAGCGCTGATCCCGTTCAAGCCCGGGATCGCCGACCTCGGCGACGGGTCCATCGCCCTCGACCCGGATTTCCTCGCTTAACTGCCTTCGCCGGCTTGGTCGGCCACCGCCGTGCTCAGCGGCGGACGGAACAGCGGCGAGTCCTTGGCGAGATCGTTGCGGATCGTCGTCGCCGCGACCCCGCCTTCGCCCATCGCATGGCTGATTTGATCGAGCCCGTGGACCACATCGCCCGCGGCGTAGAGACCCTTCACACTAGTGCGTTGATGGTCGTCGCACAGATAGCAGCCGTCTTTGGCGAGTTCGGCGCCAAGCATTTCGCCGAGCTGGGTGTGCGTGTCGGATCCCAGCGCAGGGTAGACGCTGTCGAACGTATAATGGCCCTCGGCGGTGTCGACCGTGATGCAATTCTCGCTGATCGCGACCGCGTGCGCGGGACCATCGATGCACGGCACATTCGCGCTCTTGAGCCGCGCGGTGTCTTCGGGCTTCAATTGCATCGCCTTGTCGGGCGCGATCAACGTGACGTCGGCGGTGAAGCTGCGGATAAACAGCGCTTCGGCGACCCCATGGCTGCCACTGCCGATCACGCCCACTTTCTTGTCGGTGACTTCGTAGCCGTCGCAAATCGGGCAGTAACGGATCAGCCCGCGCGCCAGCGCATCGTCGTGCAATTCCTCGTCCATCGGCGGGCGGCGGTTGGTCACGCCCGTCGCCAGCAGCACCGTGCGCGCGCTCGCGCTGCCCGATCCCCACGCCGCGCATAGCAACCCGCTGGCGTCTTCGTGATCGATCCGCGTGACCTGCTCGGTGATGATCTTGGCACCATATTTCTGTGCCTGATCGCGCATCCGCTGAAGCAATTCCTTGCCGTTGATCCCGTCGGGGAAGCCAGCATGATTATGCGTGCATGGGATCCACGATGCGCGGCTCTTGCCCCCGTCGACCACCAGGATTGAGAGGTGAAAGCGGGCGAGGTAAATCGCGGCGGTGAGCCCGGCGGGGCCGCCGCCGACGATCAGGCAATCGATGATGGGTTCGGTCATCTGCGGCGTAGCGCGCGGAAGTGGAGCATGTTCCAATATTCCTCTCAGCTTGCTTCTTCTATCACGCAGACTTGGAGCATTCTCATGAGCTATTGCCGCTGGAGCGACGGTGATCTGTACGCCTATCGAACGGACTTGGACTACCGTGTCCATGTAGCAGCTCGACGGGCCGTCAGCGGCGTTCAAAAACTCTACGTCGAACCGTCTGCCGAAGCTCTTTTGGGCCGCCTTCTATGGCTCGGAAGCAGAGGCTGCGATTATCCGTGGGATGCGCTGCGATATCTTCAATGTGACATTGTCTCCGAGATCGAAGAACGGGAGAGCGATTCAACGCGATTGCCCTAATTTTCTCAGTCGTGGTTTTGTTGCACATCATGCGAATGCTAGGGCGCGCAATGACTTTCCGCGCTTCGGTCCTCACCCTCTATCCCGAGATGTTCCCTGGTCCGCTTGGGCTCAGCCTCGCCGGGCGCGCGCTAACCGAGGGCATCTGGTCGCTCGACGTCGCCAACATCCGCGATTTCGCCACCGACAAGCATCGCAGCGTCGACGACACGCCGGCCGGGGGCGGGGCGGGAATGGTGCTTCGGCCCGATGTGCTTGCTGCGGCGCTCGACAGCGTCAGCGATGGCCGCCCGATGCTCGCGCTCACCCCGCGCGGAACGCCGCTCACCCAAGCCCGTGTGCGCGATCTCGCCGCCGGCGCCGGCGTGATCCTCCTATGCGGCCGGTTCGAAGGGTTCGACGAGCGCATCTTCGAGGCCCGTGACCTCGAACCGGTCAGCGTCGGCGACTATGTCCTGTCGGGCGGGGAGCTCGGCGCGATGGTCATCCTCGACGCTTGCGCGCGGCTGCTTCCCGGGGTAATGGGCGCGGCCTCCAGCGGAGAGGAAGAGAGCTTCAACGAGGGGCTTCTCGAATATCCGCACTATACCCGACCAGTCACATGGGAAGGGCGCACGATCCCCGAAGTCCTGCGATCGGGGGATCATGCGAAGATCGCGGCGTGGCGACACGACCGCGCCTTGAAGGATACACGGCTACGGCGGCCGGACCTGATCGAGCGCCACGGGGGCGAACGACTGGCACCGCCCTCTGGCGCGCAGACACGAGACACGAAGGCCTGAGTGACATGAATTTGATCGAGACCCTCGAGCGCGAAGCCATTGACGCGCTGAC
>JBDSTQ010000168.1:0-11592 GCA_039928195.1 Sphingomicrobium sp. | reverse complement strand
TTTCTGACCCGGCCAAGCCGGTGCCGTTCATCCCGCGTCCGATCAGCATGGGCGACGCTACGCAATGGAAGCCGTGGCTGGTCCATGACCAGCGCTTCGTCTCCGACCGGCCCGATGTCGTTAATTTCACTGGCGCCCCGTTGACCAAGGCGGTGCACATCATGGGCGCGCCCCAGGTCGATCTGTTCGCCTCGACCAGCGGCAGTGACAGCGACTGGGTGGTCAAACTGATCGACGTTTATCCGAACGATGTTCCCGAGGAAGCCGCTCAGGGATCGAAGCCAGGCATGGCCGGGTTCGAGCTGCCGATCGGGATCGAGATTTTCCGTGGGCGCTATGTCGACAGCTTCGCCAAACCGCGCGCGCTTAAAGCCGGCAAGGTCGAGCGCTATCGCTTCGGCCTGCCCAACGTGAACCATGTGTTCCTGCCCGGCCACCGGATCATGGTCCAGGTACAATCGAGCCTGTTCCCGCTTTACGATCGCAACCCGCAAAGCTTCGTCCCCAACATCTTTTACGCGAAGACCGGCGATTATCGCGCGGCGACCCAGCGGGTCTTTTATGGCGGGAGTTCGCCAAGCGCGGTCTATCTGCCCATTGTCCCGTAAGGAACGCGCGCCGCGTTCACGCTTTTTCTCCTCGACAAGTTTGGGAGATGGCGATGACCGACGACCGCAAGATCGAAGAGAAATTCTGGGATGCGCTCGACGACAGCCCGTTCGTCATGCTTGGGGTCGAGGGCGAGCGTGACGGCGCGACCCGGCCAATGACCGTCCAGTTCGAGGATTCGGACCGCGCCGAGGGCCGGCTCTACGTCTTCACGGCCAAGGACCATGATTTGGTTCAGGCACTCGGACAAAGCGATCGCGCGCATGCGACCTACGCCGCCAAGGGTCATCACGTATTTGCCAGTCTGCGGGGGACGCTGACGCTCGACAATGACCGCGCTGTGATCGACCGGCTGTGGAGCCCGATCGTCGCCGAATGGTATGACGGCAAGGACGATCCCAAGCTCGCGCTGCTGCGGTTCGACGTCGCTGACGCCAAAGTCTGGCTGAGCGACCTCGAAGGCTTCCTCAAGCCGGCAATCAATAAACTGTTCGGCCGCGCGCCCGACGCCGGCGCCAAAGAGAAAGTCGCCGAAATAAATTATTAGGCGGCGTCCATTCCTCGACGCTAGAGTTCGCGCTTGATCGTCGAGGGGATTGGCATGCGTTTCGTGACTTTGGCGGCGGGCATCGCCGCCCTGATTCTGACTACGCCCGCAACCGCCGGTCCCAGCGAGGATCTTGCAGCGCTGGCCGACCGCTATTGGGCGTTCGTGATGCGCGAAAGCCCAGTCTACGCGTCGATGCTCGGCAAGCATGAATATGACGCGCAGTTGGGCGATATCAGCCTTGCCGCCGAGGACCGCCGGGCGGCCGAATATGGTCGCTTTCTCAGCGCGCTCAACGCCATTCCCGACGCCGGTCTGTCGTCCGCCGACCGGGTCAACAAGGCGATCCTCAAGCGCGGGCTGGAAGAAGCGATCGAGAGCAATGGCTTCGGCCAGCGCATGATGCTGTTCACCAACCGCGCCGGGTGGCACCAGAACATCGCCGGCCTTGCAGACGCGCTGACCTTTCGCACCGCCGCCGACTACGACAATTATCTGAAGCGGCTGGCGGCCTATCCGGCGCTTAATGACGAAGCGCTGAAGATCAGCGCGCGCGCGCTTGCCGAAGGTTATGTGTTGCCGTGCGTCGCGCTTGGCGGGGTCGAGCAGACGATCAGTGGAGTCATTCCCGCTGACGCAACCAAGTCGCGCCTCTATTCGCCGTTCGCGGCCAAGCGTCCGGAAACGATTCCAGCGGCCGACTGGGCTGCTCTGCAAAGCCGCGCGCGGTCCCTTATTGATGGAGACTTACGCGCTGCTTATGCCCGCCATCTCGCCTGGTACAGCGGCAGCTATAAACCCAAATGCACCGCCAGCGTCGGCATGTCGGCGCTGCCCCACGGCAAGGATTTCTACAACTTCCGCATTCGCCAGCACACCACGACCAAGCTCACCGCCGACCAGATCCACGCGCTTGGCCTGAGCGAAGTCGCGCGCATTCGCGCCGACATGAACGCGGTCGCCAAAAAGGCCGGCTTTGCCTCGCGCGAAGCGATGATCGCCGACCTCCGCACCAACCCTAAATATTACGCCAAGACGCCCGAGGAGCTGATGGAAGCGACCGCGCGCGTGCTCAAGACGATCGACGGCAAGATGCCGAGCCTGTTCACCGTTCTGCCGCGACTGCCCTACGGGATCCGCGAAATCCCCGCCGAGACCGCCGAGGGGACCACCACCGCATATTATAATCAGGGATCGCCCGAGAACGGCATCGCCGGCACCTATTACGTCAACACCTCGAAACTCGATCAGCGGCCGCTGTGGGAAATTCCGCCCTTGTCGGTCCACGAGGCGGTCCCCGGACATCACCACCAGATTTCGCTGCAGCAGGAGATGCCGCTGCCCGAATGGCGCCGCTACGGCACCTTTTTCACGGCGTTCGTCGAAGGCTGGGGGCTCTATTCGGAGCGCCTCGGGATCGAGATGGGACTCTACGACACGCCAGCCAAGGACATGGGCCGGCTAAGCTACGAAATGTGGCGCGCATGCCGGCTGGTGGTCGACACCGGGATGCACGCCAAGGGCTGGAGCAAGCAGCGCGCGATCGATTATATGACCGACAATAGCGCGCTGTCGCCGGCGAATATCGAGGCTGAGGTCAATCGCTATATCGCCGACCCCGGCCAGGCACTCGCCTACAAAATTGGCGAACTCAAAATCCGCGAGTTACGCGCGCGGGCGGAGAAAGCGCTGGGTCCGAAATTCGACCTGCGCCGTTTCCACGACGCAGTGCTCGGCCAGGGTGCGGTTCCGCTTGACGCGCTCGAAGCGCAGATCGACCAATGGATTGCGACCGAAAAAGCGCGCGCTTAACGTTCGGGATTATAATCCTCGGCCTGCTGACGGCGCTGCTGGCGGGCCTCCTTGACGACTTGCGTCAAGCACCCGGTAAAGCCACCGGGGCCGACCGGTGAGCAGCTGTTGATTCCGGTGTCGCCGACCGTTTCGAGCACCTTGGCCCTGGTTGCCCACGATTCACGCTGCTGTGGGGTTCCAGTCGAGCGCAATTTTTCGGGGATACGATAGCGCTCGCTTTCCGGCTTGCGCGCGCAGACGACGACTTGATCGTCGGTCGAACGCGGGCACGCGTCGGTCCCGTAGACGATAATTTCCGAAACGCTGTTTTGCGCCACGGCGGGGGTCTCAATCGTGGTCAGGCCGACCACGAGTACGGCGGCTCCAGCGAGCACGGACATCAACTTGGTCATTTGTATCCTTCCAGCGCTAAAGCGGGCAAACCCCGCTTGCGGTTCCTCAAATTCGTTTCGACAGTCCGATTGCAACCTTGCAACCCGCGCGGATCGCCGCGGTCAAGAGCGGATAACCGAACGCTCGCGTGGCGCCGGCTTCGCGCGCGCTTTCGCGATGCTCCTGCTCATCGGCACGGAAGCTCGCGATGTCGGCAGCAAGCTCGGGGTCGGTTTCGCCCAGCGCGTCGAGTTGCTGACCATAATGAAGATCGATCTCGGTCTCGACCGCGTCGGTGCAGGCGAGCGCCGCCTGCTCGCTCATTAGCGCGGTCGCCGCGCCAAGCGCGAAACCGGCGACGTTCCAGATCGGCTGGAGCGCGGTCGGACGCACGCGGCGCTCGGCCATCAAGTGATTGAAGCGGTCGAGGTGACGTTGCTCCTGCGCCGCCATGCGCGCGATCAATTTGGCTTCGGGCGCGTTGCGCCGAAGCACCGCGAGCTGCCCCGCATAGATCCGCGTCGCGCCATATTCGCCGGCCTGGTTGACGCGCAGCATCGAGGCCAGGTCGGCCCGTGAATCGCCCGGGCGCCAGGCGCTCATGCGGGCCGGCCACGCCGGACCGTCAGCAGCAGGATCGCCGCCGCGCCGCTCAGCGACAGGATCGCGTTCCACCCGGCCAACGAAATGCCGAGGAAGCGCCACTGCACCTGGTCGCAGCGGATCAGCGGGGCATGGGTAATTTGCTTGAGCAGATCGGCGGTGGTGGCGGCGCGGGACAGGGCGGTACAGGTGGTGAATCCTTCGAACACCTTGGCTTCGACCCCCGCGTGATAGACCCCGATCGCGCCCGAAATGGCGATCGCCGCGGCAGCGAGCAGGGTGAGAGTCCGCGAGCGCGAAGACACGGCGGAAGAGAGGAAGGCGAGCGCGGCGAGAAGGATGGCGGCACCATGCGGCCAGCGCTGCCAATAGCACATCTCACACGGGAAAAGTCCGCCGAGATATTGCGAGCCGAGCGCTCCGCCGAGCAAAGCGAGCGGGAGCAGCAAGGCGATCAGCCGACCGAGCGCGGGACCGCTCAATGTCTCGCGCGGGGCGAACGCCGCGACCGCTTCAGCCATTCCCGTTTAGCGCGACTTCTTGGGCGCGCCGCCAGCCGGCTTGGGCGGCGCCGCGGCCGCGAGCCGCTTCAAGGTGTTGAGCGCGTAGGTCAGCTGATAATCCTTGATGCCCTTCTTCTCGAGCTCGGCGGCCTTGGCGGCGAAACGCGGATCGGGGGTGTCGTCCTTTTCGAGCAATTTGTCCTCGACCTTGGCCTGCGCGAGCAAGTGGCGACGAAGGTCGGCTTCGCGGATCCGTGGGCGGTCCTTATAATCCTCGTCGGACAGTTGCGGGACGATGATGTCCGGCTCGATCCCGCCGGCCTGCACCGAACGGCCCGAGGGCGTGTAATAGCGGGCGGTGGTCAGGCGCAACGCCGCCTGCTGGCCGGTCTGGACCACGGTCTGGACCGAACCCTTGCCGAAGCTTTTTTCGCCCATCACCAGAGCGCGGCGGTGATCCTGCAGGGCACCGGCGACGATTTCGGAGGCCGAAGCGGTGCCGGCATCGACCAGAACGATCACCGGAAGGCCGTGCGCCATATCGCCGGGGCGCGCATAATAGCGCTCGATATCGTCCTTATCGCGGCCGCGCTGAGAAACCACTTCGCCGCCCTCGAGGAAGGCGTCGCTGACATCGACCGCCTGGTCGAGCAGCCCGCCGGGGTTCGAGCGAAGGTCGACGATATAGCCCAACGGCTTGCCGCCGGTGGCCTTGTCGATCGACAGCAGGGCCGACTTGGTCTGGTCGGCGACATTGCCCGAGAACGTGTTGATGTTGAGGATGCCGATCCCGTCCTTGATTTCCCATTTGACTGGCCGCAGCTCAATCCGCTCACGGTTCATCGCCAGCTCCAGCGGCTTGTCGCGGCCGGGGCGGACGATCGTCAGCTTGATCGGCGTACCGGGCGCGCCGCGCATCTTTTCGACCGCGTCGTCAAGCGACAGGCCATAGACCAGTTCGCCATTGATATGGGTAATGTAATCGCCCGCCTTGACCCCCGCGCGCCACGCCGGCGTGTCCTCGGTCGGCGCGACGACTTTCACCGCGCCATCCTCGATCGACACGGTCAGGCCGAGCCCGCCGTAATTGCCGTCGGTGGTCGTCCTAAGTTGATCGAAGTCATTCGCCTCGACGTAGGACGAATGGGGATCGAGCGCCGACAGCATGCCGTCGATCGCGCCCTTGATCAAAGTCTTGTCGTCGACCTTTTCGACATAGTTCGCTTTGACCCGCTCATAGACGCTCATGAACTTCTCGAGCTCCTGGTAATTGGTCGTGTCCGCGGCAGCGAAGGAGCTGGCGGTGACCGGAACCAGAGCAAGCGCGCCGACCAAGGCGAGCGGGGGAAGGAACTTGCGATTGAATTTCATGCGGACGCGTCCTGAAAGCCGATGGCGAAGGGGCAGTTTAGCCGCCTTTGGGCCGGTTTGACATCCTTTGAGATGAACCGGCGATGAGGGCGGGCGAGATTGGCCGGCCATTTTGGGACAGTTCGACCTGAACCGCGCCGAGCGCGCGGCCGAGCGGCTGCCCAAGGACGACGCGGCTGCCGCGAGCGACATCGGGCGCGGCGTTGACGATCAGGCTCAGCCATCCTGCGCCATGATCGATAATGATCACGCCGTCATAATCGCGGAACGGTCCGGCATAACGGACCGTGCCGGCGGCGGGAGCAGTGAGCGCCGAGCCGCGCGCGGTGGCCAGGGTCAGGCCGCGCGAACGCACGCCGCTCGGGCTGACCGCGCCGAGACCCTCGCTGACCGAGGCGGAAGACGGCAGGGCGTAATCGAATGGTGCGCGCGGGCGCGCGCCTTCAGCGGGGACGGGCCGTGCGGGCGCGGGGTCCTCAGCCGCAAGCATGGCGGCGAGCGCGTTGGCGGTGCGCGCCCCAGATTGGCCGGAGCGCAGGCGGGCGATGTCCTCACCGGCGGAGAGGGCCGCATCGCCGGCGCTGAGCGACTGGCCGCCGGCGGCTGCGGCGCGGTGGAGCGCGCGTTGCTCGAGCGTCGCGAACTCGGTCCGCCGCGCGAGCAAGTCGCGCCGGCTGGTGGCGAGGTCAGCGCGCGACGAAATGGCGGCGGCCGCAAGGCGGCGGCCCTGCGCGAGTTGACCCGACAAGCGCGCGGTGCGGGCGCGAATTGCGGGCACGGTCGCATCGATCAGCACCCGCACACGGACCAGATCGTCGGCCGAGCCGCGGTCGGCGAGCGCGAGCAACGGCGGCTGGCGCGCCATCAGCGCAAGTCCGGCGAGCAGATTGGCCGCGGGCCGCTGCTGCTCGGCGAGCCGCGCGCGATGCGCCGCGACGGCCGCGGCTGCCAACCGCAGCCGCGCATCGGCGGCGGTGATTCCGGCTTCGGCGGCGGCGAGCGCTTCGCCCGCCGCAGCCTGCTGCGCCGCGAGCCGCTCGGCCGCGCCGCGCGCCTCGTCGGCCATGTGCCGGTATTTCCGCGCCGCGCCGGTGGCCGTGCGTTGCTCGCCGAGCGCGTCGGCGAGCGCGGCGTCGAGCGCCACGGCGGGGGCCTGCGCGGGCGCGCTCGCCGCGAGCGTCAGCGGCAGGAGCAGTGCAAATACGGACAGCGAGCGCATCGCTTACCCTTCGCGGTGATAGGGATGGTTCGCAAGGATCGACGTCGCACGAAACAATTGCTCGGCGAGCATCGCGCGGGCGAGCAGATGGGGCCAGGTCGCCGCGCCGAAGGACAGCAATAGGTCGGCGGCGTCGCGCTCGGCCGCGTCGAGCCCGTCGGCGGCGCCAATCAGGAAGCGCACCTCGCGCTTGCCGCCGTCGCGCCATGCTTCGAGCTTTTTCGCCAATCCCATTGATGACAGCGCTTCGCCCCGCTCATCGAGCGCGACTGTCACGGTTGCAGGAGCGGGTTTGGGCGCCGCGCCGCCGCGGTCGGGGAGTTCGGTAATCTTGGTCGGCCACGGCACGCGCGCAAGATAGCGGTCGACCAGCTCGGCTTCGCTCAAGCGGCCGATCTTGCCCCGCGCAACGATGTGCAGAAGCACTATTGGCCGGAGAAAGCCGGTCGGAAGGGCCAGGCCAGCGCAGTGCGGAAACCGTCGTAAATCACCCGCGCGCTCTCGGCGATGGTGCGCGGCCGGTCCGAGCCACCGCGCGCGAACACCGCAACCGCGATCCGGCGGCCGTCGGGCAGGCTGACGAAACCGACATCGCTGGCATAGCCGTTGAGCGTTCCGGTCTTATGCTCGACCGGTGTTCCGAATGGCAGCAGCGCCTTGAGCCGATTCTTACCGGTCTGGCAGTGGGCCATCACGCCGAGCAGGTAATTGCGGCTGGCGGGCTTGATCAGTTCGGCGCGGTAAATCTTGCGCAGCAGTTCGACCATCGCCAGCGGCGTCGAGGAATCGCGCCGGTCCCACAGGTCGCGCTTGGCGTTGAGCAATTGCGCGATGGTGCGGTCGACGCGCAGTCCACGAACTCCATTATCGCTCAGCCACACGTCGAGCGCATGGGGTCCACCAAGGTCGGCGAGAAGAATATCGGTCGCGCGATTGTCGCTGTGGGTCAGCATGCGGTCCATCAGGCTGCGCGCGGAGACGCCGTCGATCGTGTCGTCGAGCGAACGGCGGCCATGATCGACCTGGGCGAGATAGAGCGCGGCGACCGCGACCTTGACCGTGCTCGCCATCGGAAAGGCGACGTCGCCCTTGATGCTGACGCTCTGGCCGCTGGTCAGGTCAAGCGCGGCGATGCCGACGTCGGCCGACTTGCCCGCGACCATCGTGCGCAATTGCTGTTCGAGCGACAGCAGCCCCGGCGACGAAGCCGCGGCGGCGGGCTGGGCGACGAACGCCAGCAACGACAGCAATAGTGCAACAAGCCGCATAAGGTTCACCCGCGTGCAGTCGCATTGACCGGCGATTCATCGCCGAATGCCCACATTCGTTCCAAATTGTAAAAATTTCTTACTTCGGGGCGAAAGATGTGAACGATCACGTCATTGGCGTCGATCAACACCCAATCGGCCGCAGGCAGTCCCTCGATCCGCGCGCTGGTCCCGAACTCGGCCTTGATGCGCTCGGCAAGCTTGGTCGCCATCGCCGCGACCTGCCGCGTCGAGCGGCCCGTGGCGATCACCATATGGTCGGCGATATTCGATTTGCCGGCGAGCGGGATCGACACCACTTCAACCGCCTGATCGTCGTCGAGCGACTTGAGGACGAGTTGATGCAGCGGATCGGCGTCGGCCGCGGTGCCGGCCGGATCGCTGGCGAGCTTCGGGGCTTTTGGGGTCGGACGCTTGGTCAAGCTTTCTCCTTGCTGGCAGCGGCATGAACGCCGCGTTGCTGCGGACGGCGATGCCAATCGGGATCATGCGCGCGAATGGCGGTGGCGGAGGTGGGATCGGACGGCAGGCGAAGGAAAATGATCGCCGGTGCACTCCACTGGGTCCATCGCCGTGCCTGACCCGCCGGACGGACAAACCGGCTGAGCCAGCCCATCGCGCGCGCCGCGCGGGCCGACCGATCATAGCCGGGGCGGCGAATCACCGCAATCGGGACTTCGTGCAACAGTGCGCGCCAGTCGCGCCAGCGATGCAGATCGGCCAAGGTGTCACTTCCGATCAGCCAAATCAGCCGGTGCTGTGGATAGCGTCGCTTGAGCCGTCGAACGGTATCGATGGTGAAGCGTGTCCCCTCTCGCGCCTCGAAATCGCTGACGCGGATTCGCGCGCGCCGCGCCATTGCCCGTGCCGAGGCGAACCGGGCGGCGAACGGCGCCATGTCCTTGGCATCGGTCTTGAGCGGATTGCCGGGGGACACCAGCCACCACAATTCATCGAGCGCGAGGGCGTCGATCGCCGCAAGGCTGATGCGCCGGTGGCCGCGATGCGCGGGATTGAAGGAGCCGCCAAGGAGGCCGATGCGCGCCATGGGGCAAAGCGGCTAGCACGCGCCTGCCGTGCCGCCTAATATCGCGGCGACAAGGGGGATGGATGGGCGAGTTCGAAGCGCTTGGCGATGTGGTCACCGGCGGCGTGGTCGGGCGAGCGGTCGAGCCCAAAGCGGGCGAGGGTGCGGATGGTCACACGCATGAGACCGCCTGCCTCAATTGCGGCGCGGCGCTGGCCGGCGCTTATTGCCACGATTGCGGGCAGCACGCCCATGTCCACCGCACGCTCGGCGCGTTCTTCCACGATTTCCTCCACGGCGTGCTCCATTTCGAAGGCAAGGTGTGGCATACGCTGCCGATGCTGGCGTGGCGGCCGGGCGAACTCACGCGCCGCTACATCGACGGTCAGCGCGCGCGCTTCGTCTCGCCGATCGCGCTGTTCCTGTTCTCAATATTCCTGATGTTCGCGGTGGTCAGTGCCAGCGGCGCGCTCGAGAAATCCCCCGAACAGCGCGCGAGCATAAGCGATTCCGCTGCCAAGACCGAGCGGACGATCAAGACATTGGAAGCCGAGCGAACGAGCGCGGCCAAGGCCGGTCCGGCGACGACGGCAATCGATCACCGATTGATCGACGCGCGTGCGGAACTCGCCGCACTCAACGGGCTGTCGGGCAAGGATATGGGGTTGGACCGCAACGTCACTTTGTCCAACGATCTACCATCGTGGCTGCGCGAGCCGATCGAGCAGGCCGCGGCCAATCCGGCGCTATTATTCTACAAGCTCAAGACCAATGCCTATAAGTTCAGCTGGGCGCTGATCCCGCTGTCGGTGCCGTTCCTGTGGCTGCTTTTCCCGTTCAGCCGCCGCTTCCGGCTGTACGACCATACAATTTTCGTCACTTATTCGCTGTGTTTTATGACCCTGCTGGTGGTGGCGGCGGTGATCGTCGGCGCGGTCGCCCCGGCCGTCGCCGGATTGGCGATGCTGATCCCGCCATTCCACATGTACCGGCAGCTGCGCGGCACTTATGGGGTGGGCCGCTTCGGCGCGCTGTGGCGGACCATCATGCTGCTGATCTTCGCGCTGGTCGCCGCGCTGCTGTTCGTGGCCTTGCTGTTTGCCCTGGGGCTGTTCGACTAGCCGCGGCAGGGATAGCGGCGGGCAAGGAAATTGCGCAGCGCAAGGCGCGAATCGGTGCGGGCGCGATCGGCAGCGGGGACCCCCTGCATCGCCGCGAGAATATCCTTGTCGGTGAGCTTGCTGCCGCCTTCAGGTGGACAGAAAGCGGTCGGTTTGCCCGCCGCCTTGGCCGCCAGCCGTTCCTCGCGGATTTTACCGGCGTCGGCCTTGACCTGGTTGGTGAGCAGCTTGAGGTCGCCCGAGAACAGCGCCAGCGGCCCCTTCTTCTTGAGCGCTTCGGCCTTGGTGAGGAAGGTCGCGACGGGCATCGCCGTCGCTGCCGAACTCATCGCCAAAGCACCAACCGCCAGCATCATTTTCCGCATGAAATTCCCCTTGCGCTCGTGAAGGGCGGTCCGTGCGGTGGCGGGAATGAACGCCTGTTGAACTTCTCGCTCAGGCGCCGGCCGGGGCCGCTCCGCCGATTCCGGCGCTCGGCCGCTTGGCCTTGGGGATGGACGAGCCGGCGGCGGGGAGCGCCGGACCCTTGCTCGCGCCGCGATCGATCGAACCACCGGCGAGAATGGTCTTGATCTCGTCGCCCGACAGCGTCTCATATTCGAGCAACGCCTTGGCCAGCGTGTCGAGCTCGGCGCGATTTTCCTCAAGCAGATGCTTGGCGCGGTCATAACCGGCCTCGACGATGCGGCGGATTTCGCTGTCGATCGCCTGCGCGGTCTCGTTCGACATCTGCTTCTGGCGGTTCATCGAATAGCCGAGGAACACTTCCTCGTCAGCATCGGCATATTGCAGCGGTCCAAGCGCGTCGGACATACCCCCGCGGGTGACCATGTCGCGGGCGAGACCGGTCGCATATTGGATATCCGACGAAGCGCCCGAGCTGACCTTGTCATAGCCGAACACGACTTCCTCGGCGACTCGGCCGCCCATCGCGACGGCGAGGTTGGCGTACATCTTGTCGCGGTGATAGCTGTAATTGTCCCGCTCGGGCAGGCGCATGACCATCCCCAAAGCGCGCCCGCGCGGAATGATCGTCGCCTTGTGAATGGGGTCCGACGCGGCCTCGTGAAGAGCGACGATCGCATGGCCTGCCTCATGGAAAGCGGTCATGCGCTTTTCGTCCTCGGTCATCACCAT
>JBDSTQ010000167.1:0-2820 GCA_039928195.1 Sphingomicrobium sp. | reverse complement strand
TCGCCATAATCCTTGAGGATGCGCGCGATCTCGGCTTCGTCGGCGGCGTTGAGGAATTCGGCGGCGGTCAGCCCGGCCTGCGACATGCGCATGTCGAGCGGGCCGTCGGCCTGGAACGAAAAGCCGCGCTCGGGGCGGTCGAGCTGCATCGAGCTGACCCCGATGTCGAGCGTGATCGCGTCGACCAGGCCGATGCCGCGCGCGGCGAGCGCGCGGTCCATCTGGCTGAAACGCTCCTCGACCATGGTCAAACGGGCGTCCGGGACGAGTGAAACTGCGGCGGCGATCGCGTCAGGGTCGCGATCGAAGCCGATCACTCGTCCCGCCCCCGCCTCGAGCAGAGCGCGCGAATAGCCCCCTGCTCCAAAGGTGGCGTCGACCGCAGTGTCGCCCTGGTGAAGCGCAAGCGCGGCCACAACTTCATTGATCAGGACCGGGACATGGTCGGCCCGGGCGATGGCGCTGCGGGTCATGCGCCGGCTCCGCGCTCGTCGAGGCGGAACTGGACGATGTCCTTGAGGTCGTCGGGAATGTCGGGCTGGTCGAGCAGCACCTGCGGGTTCCAGATCTGGAACGTCTCGCCGGTGCCGAGAAACAACGCGAGGTCGCCGATGCCGCCCTTGCGGCGCATCATCAGCGGGAACAGGATCCGCCCCGAGCTGTCGTAGGGCACTTCCTCGGTCGCAGCGAAGGCCATCAGATTGCGCTGCTGGTGCGCGAGCTGCGCGGCGGGGTCGGTCTCTTCTTTCTCGAGCAATCGCTCGAGCTTGACATGCTTCAGCGCGGCATAGGCCGGGTCATAGGCGCTCAGGCAGGGAAAATTTTCATGTTTGGCGAGCGTGATCATGCGCGCATCGCCGCGGCGCTCGATCACGCTGCGCAGGAACGCGGGAATGCTCACCCGGCCCTTGGCATCGACCGCGTTCAAAGCGCTGCCCTGAAACAGATGCTCTAGCGCCACTCTCGCTCCCCGTTCGCAGCGCGCAGGTCGCCGTTCGCGGAAGTGCGCAACAACGCACCCCCGGCGGACAGGCTCGAATCAAAGGGTTCGCCCCCGCGCTACAGCCGATGTTGGTAACTTAACCTTGAACGGGATACAATGGGTTTTGATGGGTATCGATGGGAAAAGACGCCTTTTGGCGGATTTCCGCGACATTCTACGGCCTCTTCAGGGCGCGCGACGGCCCTCTTTGATGTGGCCAACCCTGTGGATAAGTCTGTGGCCGGCGCGAATCACTTGCGCTCGAGCTGCGCCAGTTCGCCGACCAGCGCGGCGAGATTGCGATCGGTCGGCCCATCGAGCCCCTCGGGCCGGCCGACGTCGAGAAAGTCGGCATCGGCGATGATTGTTACTCGCCCGCGCCCGATCCGGCAGCGCGCCGCGAGTCCGCCCGGTTCAACCCGGCAGCCCGCCGCCGTCGAGACCAAAGTCCCGGGCGATCCGGTCATCACCTCTACTTCGCCGATCCGGCCCGTTCGCGGTCCGCTCTCTTCGGGCGCGTCGAGCCGCAAGCCCCAGTGCGCGAGCAGCCCGGTATCGGCGAACATCGGCGGTGGGCGCAGCGGATCGCCGGGCGCGTGCTTGCTTGGCCACACCAGCAAGGGATCGGCGAGCAGCACCAGGCGCCCGCCGCCGCGCACCCACGCATCGAGCGCGACCAGATGCTCGGCCGGTTGCGCGAGCGGCTGCGCCATCAGCAGCAAGCGACCTTTGGCCAGTTCGGCGCGGCTGCTGACGCTGATCGGGACGATCCGGTAGCGCCGCTGCAGCGCCGCCAGCGCCGGCGATCCGGTCGCGGAGAGCGAGAAATCGTCCCCGAACAGCAAGGGCAGGCTCGTCAGCAGCAGCAACGCCGGCCGCTCGGCCGCGGGCCGCTCGCCCAACGCGGGCTGCGCCCGTCCACGCGCCCACACCGCAATCGCCACCGCGCCGAGGCCGGCGACGATCATCAGGCCAAGCGCGCGCAGGCGCGCCCGGCTCATCGTTTCGCGGTGCTGCTGTTGTTGCCGCTGTCGGCCGCGCCGGGCGCCACGCCCAGCTCGGCGAGCGGCTCGCTCGGCGCATTGGCGATGGCCTGCGCTTGCGCCGAATTAAGCGGTTCGTCGCGGCTCGAGCGGCTGATCGCGGAGGCAATCAGGACGATGATGAACGCCGCGGCAAGACCGGTGAGCCCGATGCGAATGCGCTGCGCGCTGCTTCCGGCCTGGTCTGCCATGCGTTCGCCAAAGCTATGGCGCGGTCCGACAATTTGCAAGCTTGGCGCTTGACGCTTGTCCCCGCCACCGCAATGGGCGGGAGATGACGACTCGCACCCCCCTCGCCTTCGCGCTGATTGCCGCCGCTGCGCTCGCCGGTTGCAATCAGGAAAGCCACACCATCGGACCCGGCGCTGAAAACGCCGAAGCCGATGCTCCCGCATCGCCGCCGGTCCTGCTGCCGCCGTCGATCAGCGTCAGCAAAATCTACCGCTGCGCCGATAATCGCGTGGTCTATGTCGATTGGCTGTCGGACAATAAATCAGCCAATATCCGCACCGAACAAACCGGCACGCCGACCCAGGTGACCGCCGCCGAAGCGGGCGGCGAGATGACCGCTGCCGGGGGCTATTCGCTCAGCGGGACCTCCGCCGCGTCAAGTGCCAAGGTCGGCACGCCCGGCCACGCTGCGCAAAGCTGCAAGGCCTGACGCACCGTCACACTTTTGAAGAGTTTCCGGCGGCGTTCCCAGTGGACGCCGCCGCACCTCCATTTGCGCTTAGCCGCCGCGCGTTCGCCGTTGGCGCGTTCGGTGTTGCCCTCGGCAGCCAGTGGAGCGCCCCC
>JBDSTQ010000166.1:0-14982 GCA_039928195.1 Sphingomicrobium sp. | reverse complement strand
CGCTAATGTCCGCTTTGGGTCGAAAGTGGACATTAGCTCTTTCAGGTCGTCGTGAGGATTTTAGCCCAAGCTTTGAGCGCTGCCTCGCGTTCTGTCAGTCGCTCGTATCGGTCGTATACGCCCAGTAGACCCGAAAGTTGGTGCCCCAAGACCAGTTCAGCAGTCATCGGGTCTACACCCGCGCGCGACATTTGAGTGCGGACAGTCCGGCGCAAGTCGTGGATTACGAATGGAGGGAAATCGCTCGGCAGCAGCTTGTCGAGCTGCTTCTTTGCCTTCGAAAAGCCGGAGACTGGCCGAGCACCATCCGTTGTAGAAAACAGGTGAGGCCCGTCCTGCGACGGCAGCGATCGGACGACTTCTGCCGCCACTGAGGAAAGCGGCACGACATGCGGTCGGCCGTTTTTTCTTTCGCTGCCCGGTATGATTAACTCATCACCCTGCAGCCAATCTCGCCTCGCGCTTGCGATTTCGCGCAGGCGGCAACCGCTCAGCAACAGCAGTTGATACATAGCTCCAAAGGGGTATCCCAGCTTACCAGCGGCGGCGAAAACCTCCTGCGCCTCTCCGAGCGTCAATGCCCTTTCTCGCGCCTTCATCGCGATCTTAAGACGCATTCCGGCAAAGGGATTGGCAGTCACGAACCCGTGATCGGCAGCCCAGTTGAACATTGCTACTACGTGCTTACGAACCCCGAACTGCCGAGACGGTGCAAGCGGCTGTAGCAATTGCGCCAGTTCCCCTCGTGATAAGCCGGTGAGGTCGCGCCGGCCCCATTTGGGTTCCACGTAGTTCTGAAGAAGACGCCGCTTTTCGCTCACCAGCTTGACCTTCACGGTATCACAATAGGCAGTAATCAACGCTTTCACGGTCGATGGCTGTTCATTCGACGTTGGACGGGGCTCGCTCCCGCCTAGTGCCTTAGCCCGAAGCAACAATGCCGCTGCTCTCGCCTCGGCTAAGGAGACTGCCGGCCAATAGCCCAAGGTCATGCGCCGCTTGGCGCCAGCCCTATTCCGTCCAAGGTCCGGATCGAAATCGCCTCCGCGAGCAACGCGGTAAGTCACGCTCCAGCTTTTGCGGCCGTCCGGCGACACTCGAAGTGTCAGCCCGTGACCATCGGACAGCTCAAGGCGCTTGCCCGAAACCGGTCGAGTATTCCGAATTTTCACATCAGTCAGGAACATGTTGGGGGCCCCTCCGGGGCCGCTGGAGCTGGGCTGTCAGAGGCTCAAACGGCCCTTGTAGAGACCTCATAGCTGTTCAAGTGCATGTAATCTATAGGCCTAAAGAGACGTCGCGAAACCTCGTTAGAATTCGGGCCTCCGCCTTGGTAAGGCTGAGGTCAAGGGTTCGATCCCCTTCGGCAGCACCATTTCCTGCAATGACTTAGCTTCGCTGGAAAGCGACCGCTAAGTCTCCGCTATTTTCGCGTCTGACGAGCGGCATAGCGCGCGTCCCGCGCCGCCTTCATTTCTGCTGGACTAGCTGGCTTCAAACGGGCGGCCTTTAGCGCCGCCGCGGCTTTCGCTTCTTCAAGCTCAGCTGCCTTTAATGAAGCCTTTGCGACTTGCGCCGCTGCCATCGCCTCGGCTTTCGCTGCTCGCTCAGCGGCAAGGGCTTTTTCTCGCGCATCCCACGCCAGGCGCCGTTCCGCCATTTCGCTTTCATCAACCGGCGGCCGCGCTTTGAGTCGATCCACGGCTCCTTGCTTTGCCTTCCTCGCGGAGGCCAGGCGATCTTGGAAAGAGGGGTTTTTGAACGAGGCCACGGCTTGTCCTTGAATGTGTCGGGAGGGGGCGCTGCCATTTATGGCGCGATCAGTCGGCTAGCAACCTGCCCCGGAAGGTCAAAAATCGGCAAATTGAAATAGCTGCCTACGACCCTTTAACTTTTGAAGCCTTAATGAGGCTTGTATGTTGATTTCTAAAGGAAGACCGAAGTGACCAGTTCAAATTCCAGTTTCATGGCCTTTATTTTCGGACTCGCAGTCTTCGCCGTCATCGTTGCGGTGGGCTGGCGCAGCGTTCAAAACCGCCGCATTTTGCGTTTACGAGGCTCCGACGGCCAAGAGACAATCATCGTTGCTGGTGAAGGCGACGATGTCAGCAGCATTGAGACCGTTAGCACGGCGGAAGCGCGATCGGATCCGGCCCCTGCTCAATCAGGCGTTGTCGGACGCGATCGCCTCAACCGGGTGGTTTCGTCCGTCGAGTAATATTCTTTCAACAGCTGCTGCCGCGCGACGCGCTTGCGCCGCGCGGCTCGCACAGTCAGGCCGCAGCCGCGAATTTCGGCGGTATTGCGGCAGGTGCATCGAGCGCGGCCAGCAGCGGCGAATACCATTTGAGATGGTCCATCGCCGCCTGGCCATGCGGCGATGCGTCCCAATCGCGCACCCATTCGAGGATTAGCGAATTGAGCGTCACCGGCTGGCTGCCCGCCTGGATCATGCGGCGGATCGCGGTGTCATGCGAAGCCGTCGTTGCGCCGCCGACGGCATCGACCACGATATAGGTCTCATAGCCTTCGCGCTGAGCGTTGAGCACCGGATAGAGCAGGCACACCTCGGTCCACAGACCGGCCATGATCAACCGCTTGCGCCCGGTCTTCTCGACCGCCGCGCGAAAGACCGGATGGTCCCACGCGTTCATCGTATTGCGGTCGATCTCGGGTAGATCCGGAACCTCGGCGCGAACCGCGGGCAAGGTCGTCGGATCGCCGCGCAGCTTGACGCCGATCGTACTGAGCACGGTGGGGATTTCGAGCGCTCGCGCGGCATGGGCCAAAGCGCGGCCGTTGAGCGCGATCAGCGCCTGGTCGGCCGATGTAATGTCCTTGAGTACGTGCTGCTGATAGTCGATCAACAGCACTGCGGACGTTTCGGGGGTCAGGAGGGTCGGCGAAATTGAGTCGGTCATTCAAAGTCCTTTCACGCGCGCCCCCGCTCGTTTCCCGGACATTTGTCAGCTGCGCCAAAAAGCATAGCTGCACTGCGATGCAGATATGGCGGGTCTTCCCATCGGCAAAAGGACGTATAATAGCAATGGTGTCTATCGGTTGAGGAGATACTTCGATGCTCGACGGCCTGACTCTCGACCAGCTTCGAACCTTTATCGCCGCAGCCGACGAAGGCAGCTTTTCCGCCGCGGGGCGGCGCCTCCGGCGTGCGCAGTCGGCGATCAGCGAGCTGATCAGCCGCCTCGAGGCCGAACTCGGCATTGCGCTGTTCGACCGAAGGGGTCGCTACCCGCGGTTGACCGCGATGGGCGCCGCCTTGCTCACCGATGCGCGCGCAGTTGTGGGGGACATCGATTTCATGCGCTCTCGTGCCAAAGGCATGGCGGGGGGGATCGAACCCGAACTCGGCGTCGTCATTGACGCGATGTTCCCGATCGACACCTTTACCGAGCTCGCAACCGCCTTCCGCGACGCGTTTCCGGGCACGCCGCTACGAATATTCGTCGAAGCGCTGAGCAACAGCTTTCAGCCGTTGCTTGACCGCCGCGCCAGTCTTGGCCTGCTTGGGCCAATGCCGCCGGGCATCAGCGGTGTGACCGCCGAGCGCCTCGACGGGGTCGCGGTGGTCATGGTCGCCTCACCCGATCACGCGCTCGCGCTTCATACCGGACCGATCTCGCGCCAAGTGCTTGCAAAGCATAATCAGCTGGTGCTCACCGACCGCTCGCTGCCGGCCGAAGGCCAGGACATGTTCGTGATGGCGCAATCGACCTGGCGGCTGGCCGATCTGTTCATCAAGCGCGCGTTTTTGCTCGCCGGGCTGGGCTGGGGCGGAATGCCGCGCCATGCGGTTGCGGATGATCTAGCTAGCGGCGCGCTGGTCGCGCTCGAACTCGAGGATTTTCCGATCGAAGGACGGTTGCGGCCGATGTTCGCGACCTATCGCAACGACGCACCGCCGGGTCCGGCCGGGCGCTGGATGATCGAGCGGCTGAAGCAGGCGCAGGGCAGCACCATTTCTTCGCATTGACCGTTTGGCGCGGTGCGGCCATTCGCCGCGCCATGCGCTTCGTCTCCGACAATGCCGCGCCGGCGCACCCCAAGGTGATCGAGGCGATCGCGCAATCGAACCAGGTGAGTACCGCGTACGACGGCGACGAAAATAGCGCGCGGCTCGACGCGGCGTTTTCGGCATTGTTCGAAACCGAGGTCAAAGCGTTGTGGGTGACCACCGGGACCGCCGCCAATTGCCTCGCGCTGGCCGCGCTGTGCCCGCCGTACCGCGGCATCTTGTGCCACCGCGATGCGCATATCGAGGTTGACGAGGCCGGCGCTCCGGGATTTTTCACCGGCGGGGCCAAGCTGATGCTGCTCGATGGCCCGGGCGCCAAGATTTCTCCCGAGGCGGTGAATGCGGCGTGCGACTTGATCCGCGCGGACGTCCATCAGGTTCAGCCGGCAGCGATCTCGATCACCAATGCTACCGAATATGGGCTGGTCTATCGCGCCGCCGAGGTCGCCGCTCTGGGCGCGGTAGCCAAGGCGCGCGGGCTGGCGCTGCACATGGACGGCGCGCGGCTGGCGAATGCACTGGCGACGACCGGCGAGAGCCTCGCCGACGTCACCTGGCGCGCGGGGGTCGCGGCCCTGTCGTTCGGGTTCGTCAAAAATGGCGGGCTGAATGCCGAAGCCTTGATCCTGTTTCGGACCGAATTGGCCGACGAGGTCAGGGTTCGGCGCAAGCAGGCGGGGCATTTGCTGTCCAAGGGGCGGATGCTCGCCGCGCAATTGCTCGCGCTGATCGAGGACGGGCTGTGGCTCGACAATGCGCGCGCGGCCAATGCCGCGGCGCAGAGGCTGGCGAGCGCCGCGCCCGACCGCCTGGTCTATCCGGTCGAAGCCAATGAGGTTTTCCTTTGCGCCGGTCCCGACGAAGTCGCGCATCTGCGCGCGCTCGGGTTCGATTTCTACGACTGGGGTCCGGGCGAGATCCGGCTCGTCACCAGCTGGGACCAGGGCGGCGAAGCGGTCGAGCGGCTGGCGGCGGCGATCAAAAAGTTGTGAGCGCCCCCTCCGGCGCTGCGCGCCACCTCTCCCTGGACAGGGGGAGGGGCGAGATCATTCTCCCGTTCATCATCTTCACCGCGATCTGGGGGTCGACGTGGATCGTCATCCGCGGGCAATTGGGCGACGTGCCGCCGCAATGGTCGGTGGCTTATCGCTTCATCCTTGCCGCCGCGGCGATGGCGGTGGTCGCGCGGTGGAAACGGGAGAGCCTGGCGATCGGCCGGGCCGGGCTGCTCGCCGCCGCGATCCTCGGCTTCCTCCAGTTCGTGATCAATTTCAACGCGGTCTATTTCGCCGAAAAGCATATCACTTCGGGGCTGGTCGCGACGGTGTTCGCGCTGCTGCTGATTCCCAACAGCCTGCTCGGCTGGGCATTCCTCGGCCAGCGCCCGACAAGCCGCTTCGTGTGGGGATCGGGGGTCGCGGCGGTCGGCATCGCCTTGCTCTTCGCGCATGAGTTGCGCGAGCATCCGGCGCGCTCGGAGGCGATTTTCATCGGCATCGGGCTGACTTTGGTGGGGATGATCGGCGCGTCGTGCGCCAATGTCTTCCAGGCGCGCGACAAGGTCCGCAAAGTGCCTTTGTTCGCCTTGCTTGCGTGGGCGATGGCGCTGGGGGCGGCGATGGATGCGGCGGTTGCGCTGCTCACCTCGGGGCCGCCGGTGATGGACTGGCGCCCGGGCTATTGGCTCGGCCTCGCCTATCTCGCTTTGTTCGCCTCGGCGCTGGCATTCAGCCTGTATCTGCCGGTGGTGCGCAAGATCGGCCCCGGCAAAGCGGCCTATTCGAGCGTGCTGGTGCCAATCATCGCGATGGGCTTTTCGACCTGGCTCGAGGGCTATCGCTGGACCGCGATGACGATCGCCGGCGCGGCGCTGGTGCTCGGCGGGATGGCGCTGGCGATGAGCCGCGGCAAGATCACGATCGCAGCGCCCGACGCCGGCTGAGCCGCCGGGCAAGATATTGTTAAAGCGCGGGTGCGATACTGCCGCGCATGATCCCGATGCGCACCAGTTCGATCTTCAAAAGCCGCTGGCTGGCGTTGCTGTGGGCGGCGGGAATCCTGTGGTTCGCTTATGACGTCGCCGGCGGCTCGGACGCGTCAACCGAGACCAACGCCGAACAGCCGACCGACGTTACCGGCGCGCCGGTGAGCAACGACGACGCCAAGCATTTGCAAGACGTGATCAACGGGCTTTAGGGCTTGGCCCACTCGATGTTGGCGATGTGCCAGCGGCGCTGCGCCGCGGTCGATCCGTCGACATCGTTGACCCGGCGCAGATTGACATCGGCCTGGGGGTTGAACGGACCGCTTGCGCCGCGCCCGTAAAACACCACCGGGACGGTGACGTAGATCGATCCCGCCGCGCCCTCGCTGTCGCCGGGTTTGCCGATTTGCAAGTGAACTTCGGAATATTTTTGCAGTGTCGCCGAAAACGCCTTGGCGCCGGCGGGGTCGCTCCATTGCTTCTCGGCCTCGGCGAACTTCTTCTCCTCGATCAGCGCGGCGTAGAGCTGGACGACCTGGCCCGCGGCTTCGACGCTCTTGGGGTCGATCGGCCCGTTCGGCTCATTGAGCGGGGTGCGGTCGTCGGGCAGCCCGCCGGGCGTGCCCGGCTCGGGCGGTGCAATCGGCGCTGCCGGCGCGACGGGCGGCGCGGAGAGATCGGCATTGGCCGGATCCGGCTGCTCGGCGCCCCGCGCGCAGGCACCGAGCGACAGCGTCGCGGCAATCACAGTGATTGTCCCAAGTCTCATCCTATGCTCTCCCAAGCGGAACCGCGTTTGTGGCGGTTCGTTCGTTACGCCGATATAACAGTGAACAGAGGGAGAGTTTCCATGGCCGACAACGATGGTGACGGAGTCGAACGCGAACATACGACAATCGTTGAGACGGGTGGCGGCGGCGGCGGCGGCGTGCTTGCCGTGGTGCTGCTGATCATTGTCGTGCTGGTGCTGCTGTTCCTGTTCCGCGGCCAGCTCGGCCTGGGCGGCGACAAGACCACGGTCGACGTCCCCGACAAGATCGACGTCAACGTCAACACCAACTGATCGGACGAAAATGACGGACGGGCGTGGCCGCGAGGCCGCGCCCGTTTGAGTTTGCGTGGCCGACGCACTAACCCAGCCCCGCATGAGCGACGCGCTTCCTCCCATGACCGGCTTCGGCGGCCATTTCGAGAGCGAAGCGGTGCCGGGGGCGCTGCCCACCGGCCGCAATAGCCCGCAGCGCCCGGCCTTTGGACTCTATGCCGAGCAAGTGTCGGGCAGTGCGTTTACTGCGCCGCGCCATGAAAACCGGCGCAGCTGGCTCTATCGCTTGCGCCCGACCGCCGACCATCGGCCGTTTACGCCGTACACCGGTGCGAAGCTGTTTGGCGGCGGGCCGGCGACGGCACCGCTCGCGCCCAACCGGCTGCGCTGGGACCCGCCCGAACTGCCTGCAGAACGCGATTTCGTCGATGGGCTGGCGACGATGTTGTGCGCGCGCACGCCCGAAGACCTCGAGGGCTGCGCGGTGCACGCTTTTCGCGCGACGCGGTCAATGGAGCGGCGGGTGTTCGCCGACGCCGATGGCGAGCTGTTGCTCATTCCGCAAACGGGCACGCTGACGGCAGTGACCGAGCTCGGGCGCATGGAACTGGCACCGGGCTGGGTCGGCCTGATCCCGCGCGGGATCAAATTCAGGGTTGAAGTGACGGGCGAAGCGCGCGGCTATGTCGCCGAGAATTACGGGCTTCCGTTTCGGCTCCCCGAACTCGGCCCGATCGGTGCCAATGGCCTCGCCAGTCCGCGTGATTTCGAGACCCCGGCGGCGTGGTTCGAGGATGACGATGGCGCGACCGAAGTGATCCAGAAATCGCTCGGCCATTTGTGGACCACAACGCTCGACCATTCGCCGCTCGACGTCGTCGCGTGGCACGGCAATTATGCGCCGTGCCGCTATGAGCTGGCGCGCTTCAACGCCATTGGCAGCATCAGCTTCGACCACCCCGATCCGTCGATCTTCACCGTGCTGACCAGTCCCAGCAATGTGCCCGGCCGCGCCAATGCCGATTTCGTCATCTTCCCGCCGCGCTGGCTGGTCGCCGAGGACACCTTCCGCCCGCCGTGGTTCCACCGCAATGTGATGAGCGAGGCGATGGGACTGATCGCCGGCGAATATGATGCGAAAGCCGAGGGCTTCGCGCCGGGTGGCCTCAGCCTGCACAATCAGATGAGCGGCCACGGTCCCGACGTCGACAGCTGGAAAAAAGCCAGTGAAGCCGAATTGACGCCGCACAAAGTGGACGGGACGATGGCGTTCATGGTCGAGACTTGCTGGCCGTATCGCCCGACCCAGTTCGCGCTCGATCATGCACAAAGCGACTATGACCTGGCGTGGGCGGGCTTTCCGAAAGCGCAATTGCCATGATCGACGACACCCACGATCCGGCGCGCACGAGCTGGGTATCGGGCGCGCAGGCGGGGAGCGATTTCCCGCTGCAAAATTTGCCTCTGGGCATCTTTTCGGAAGCCAAAGGCCAGCGCCGGCCGGGGGTCGCGATCGGCGACTTCGTGCTCGACCTCAACGCGATCGCCGACCTGCTCGACGAGGACTGGCGCGCCGACCTCGCGCAGCCGGTGCTCAACGCGTGGCTGGCGCGCGGGCCTGAGGATGCGCGGGCGTTGCGGGCGCGGCTGTCCGAGATTTTGAGCGACGAGCGCTATCGCGACGATGTCGAACCCAATCTGGTCGGCCAGAGCGAAGTGCGGATGCACGTCCCGTGCCTGGTTGGCGACTACACCGATTTTTATGTCGGGATTCATCACGCGATGAATGTCGGCAAGCAGTTCCGCCCCGACCAGCCGCTGCTGCCCAATTATAAATATGTCCCGATCGGCTATCACGGCCGCGCGAGCTCGATCCGTGCGTCGGGCGAGGACGTCATTCGCCCGAGCGGCCAGCGCAAGCCGCCCGATGCCGACGTGCCCGAATATGGCCCCAGCCGCCGCCTCGATTATGAGCTTGAGCTCGGGCTGTGGGTCGGGCGCGGCAATGCGCTTGGCGCGCCGATCCCGATTGGCGAGGCGGGCGAGCATATCGCGGGATATTGCCTGCTCAACGACTGGTCGGCGCGCGATTTGCAGGCGTGGGAATATCAGCCGCTGGGGCCGTTCTTGGCCAAGAACTTCCTGACCAGCGTGAGCCCGTGGGTGGTCACCGCCGAAGCGCTCGAACCGTTTCGCGTGGCGATGCCCGAGCGCCCCGCGGGCGACCCCGCGCCCTTGCCCTATCTCGACGACAGCGCCGACCGCGCGCGCGGCGGGCTCGCGATCCAGCTCGAGGTGACGCTGACCACCGCGAAGATGCGCGCTGCGGGGACGCCCGCGCAAATCTTGTCACGGGGAAGTGCGAATGCCGCAATGTACTGGAGCGCGGCGCAGATCGTCGCCCACCACAGCGCCAACGGCTGCAATCTCCAGCCCGGCGACCTGATCGGCACGGGGACGCTGTCGACCGCCGATGACAGCGGGATGGGGTCGCTGATGGAGATCAGCCGCGGCGGCAAGGCGCCGCTGACGCTGGCCAGCGGCGAAACCCGCAGCTTCCTCGAAGACGGCGACGAACTGACCTTGCGCGCCTGGTGCGAAGCGGCCGACGCGGTGCGCATCGGCCTTGGCGAATGCGTCGGGCGAGTGGTCGAGACGGGCGCCTGACGCCGCCGGTCAGCTGTTGCGCTTGATGTAAGCGTCGGGGTCCTTGTCGACGGGTTTGACGCCGAGCAGATTGACCGCCGAAAATTCGGCGAACTGCACCGCCAGGCGCTGGCGCAGGTCGAGCGGAGCATTTTTGCGGAAGTCGGCGAGCCCCTGGCGCTCTTCCTCGGCGAGATGGTCGCCATTTTCCTCATTGGCCTTATCGACCGCCGCGAACCATTCCTTGGTCCCGACCGTGCATTTGGCGACCGCCGCCCCGGCATCGCGGATCTTGTTATGATCCTTGATCGCATCCTCGGTCTCGTCCGCGGCGCTGTCGGCGTCGGCGGCGCCTTTTCCGAGCTTGAGCAATTCGGGGTAGAAAAAGCGCTCCTCGGCCTCGGCATGGGTGTCGAGCAGGGCGCCGAGGCGCTTCCACACCGCATCGAGCGCGCCGGTGTCCTTCGCCGGAATTTCCTGAAGCAAAGTGAACAGCCGGCGTTGCTCGGCATGGTCGTCGATGATCAGCTGCGTGATGTCCAAAGCGCGTCCCCCCAAGCGAATATTATGGATGAGTAACGAGCCGGCCGCCGCCGAGTTGCTTATCCTGGTGCCGCCTACAGGACTCGAACCTGTGACCCCCGCATTACGAATGCGATGCTCTACCAACTGAGCTAAGGCGGCTTGGCTTGCGCAGGAGGAGCGCCACTATCAGCGGCTCGTGCGCCGGGCAAGCCGTCTCCAGGAGGCCGGGCGCCGGGGCTGAACGGATATGCTTAATGCTTTGGTAACCCGCATCCGCCATTCTTCCCACCAATTTGGAGACAGTGGGGCGGACGCGATGGATTCCTATTCTGAACATCCGAGCGAGTTCGAGCTTTCGGCGGCGACCGTCAGCAACGCCGCCGAGGCGGTCGCTGCGGCGATCGGGACCGACGAGCGGCGGATGCATGTGCGCGCCTACAATCATTGGGCGTCGCTGCTCGATGGCCGCGACTTTCCGTCGATCGAGGATCTCGAGCCCGACAATGTCGCCGATTTCTCGGGCCATTCGATCCTGCTCGACTTTACCTGCGGCGGGGATAATCCCGCGATCCCGTTCATCGGTGGCGCGATCCGCGAGGAATGCGGGCTGGCCGACGACGCGCGGACCATCGCCGATGTCCCCAGCCGGTCGTTGCTGTCGCGCCTGACCGACCATTATCTGCAGATCATCGCCAATCGCGCGCCGATCGGCTTCGAGGCCGAATTCGCCAACCAGCGCGACGAGACCATCTGCTATCGCGGCATTTTGATGCCGTTCTCGTCCGACGGCGAGACGATCGATTTCATCTATGGCGTGATCAACTGGAAAACGGTCGATGGCGCGGCGAACGCCACCGCGCCGGTCGCCGTGTTGGTTGAAGTCGCGCCGGCCCCGTTGGTCGCCGAACTTCCGCCAATCGAAGCCGAACCGGCGTTTGCCCGCGATCAAGCCGCCGAACATGTCGTGTGGGAAGACGGCCCGCTATCCGAAGCCGAAGATCTGGCGGTCGAGGTCGCGCTCGACCCCGATGCCGGACTCGCCGACCGGCTGTGGGCCGCGCGCGAGACCGCTGAAGCAGCCAAGGCAGGCGAAGGCCGCACCCGCGCCGCGCTCTATCAGGCGCTGTCGCTGGCCTATGATTTCGCGGTCGCGGCGAACGCCAATCCCGCCGATTATGCCGAGCTGCTCGAGGAATCGGGGGTTAAGTCGCAGGCGCGCGCGCCGATGACCCCGGTGGTCAAATTGGTGTTCGGGATCGATTATGACAAAGCGCGTCTGACCGAATTCGCCGCGGCTTTGTCGTTCGCGCAGCGCCGGGACATCGGCTTTGGCGGGTTCAAGCAATTGATCGAGCAGCAGCCGGGCGGCCTCAAGGCGCTGGTTGCGGCCGAACGCGCGGCGCGGCGTCCGGCGGGCCATACGCCCGATTCGGGCGAGGCCGCGCGGATCAAGCTGCGCGCTGCTCCGCCGCTTGCACTCGCGGATATCGTACCGACGCAGGAATTTTCGCTCGTCCTCACTCGGATCGGCTCCGACGGGCGGGTCCAGGCGGTGGCGCTGATCGAGGACCAGGCGCTGGTCGAACGGGCTGTGCGGCACGCCGCTTCCTAGGCGCTGCCGAGTGGCGCGGGGTTGTCCGCTCCGCAGGGGCGGGGTTATAGGCCCGCGCAAGCCCTAGTTCGCCGGAGCAGATCTTTTCATGACGGCCCATACGCGCCTCGCGCAGCCGCTGGTCGATGCCATTCGTCAGGCATTGACGCGCAATGCGTTGCCCGGAGAGACCCAGGGCCTCGATCGCGAGACCGAGCGCGAGGCCGCGGTGTTCCTCGCCGCAGTCGCGGCCAAGCGGCAGCGCGGCGACGTTGCGCTCGAGATCCAGTCGACCGGCGGCGAGGCAGGCAACCGCCGGATGCGCATCGGCATCGTCAATGACGACATGCCGTTCCTGGTCGATTCAATCGCCAATGCGCTCGCCGGACGCCAGCTGACAATCCACCGCCTGCTCCATCCCGTGGTGTGCGTAACGCGCGACGAGAATGGCGTGCTGAGCGAACTCGAATCTTTGTGCGACGACAAAAGCCGCCGCGAATCGATGATGTACATCGAGCTTGACCGTGCCGACGCGCGCGGCCGCCAGGAAGTCGCCGCCGAGCTTCGCGCGGTGCTTGCCGATGTCCGCGCCGCGGTGCGCGACTGGCAGGCGCTGCAGGACCGCATGCGCGCCGATGCGCGCGCGATCGACGATCCCGAGGGCGGCGCTCTGCTCGACTGGTTCGCCGACGGAGCGATGACCCTGCTCGGCTATCATGAGGAGCGCCCGACCGGGCAGCCGACCAACGGGCTCGGGATTTTCTCAATCCCGGGAGCGCCGACCGACGAGGGTGGCGCGATCGGCGCGATGCGCTATTTCGAGAAGGGCGGCGATGTCCCGCTGCTGGCCAAGGCCGAGCGCCGTTCGAGCGTCCATCGCCGCGTTCCGCTCGACCTGGTGGTCGTGCCGCTGCGCGACAATGGCAAGGTTATCGGCATTGGCGTGCATGCCGGACTGTGGACCAGCGAAGCGCTGCGCGTCCCGCCGGGCAAGGTGCCGGTGCTGCGCCGCCGGCTCGACCAGCTCGACGACAATTTCGGCTTCGATTCGAGGGGCCACAGCGGCAAGGCGCTGCGCCATTCGGTCGCCTCGCTGCCGCGCGATCTGCTGATTACCACCGATTTCGATTCGGTGCGCGCGCTGGTGATGATGGCGATGTCGCTGGCCGACCGTCCGCGCCCCGCGCTGCTCCAGGTGCGGAGCATCCTCAAAGGGCAATTATTCACCTTCGTGTGGCTGCCGCGCGAGGAATTGACGACTGCGCGGCGGACCGCGATCGCGCTGTTGCTCGAAAGCGAAGTCGGGACCGAGGTGATGAGCTGGTCGGTCGAGCTTGGCGACGGCGATCTGGCGCTGATTCGCTACACCCAATATATCGACGAGGACGCGCCCCCGCCCGACAGCGAGGCGCTCGACGCGGCGGTGGTCGAGATGGTCCGCGGCTGGTCGCCGGCGGTCGAGAGCGAGCTGATTGCCGCCGCCGGCGCGGCGCGCGCGACGCGACTCGCGATCACCTATTTGAACGCCTTTCCCGACGGCTATCGCGCGCGTACCGCGCCCGAGGAGGGTGCCGCCGATATTCTGCGCCTGAGCGGGCTTGCCGACGATTGCGATCGCGCCGTGCGGATCACGCGCTGGGACAGCGACGATCCGCGCCAATTGCGCCTCAAGACCTATCGCAAGGGTGGGCTGATCGCCTTGTCCGAAGTCGTCCCGGTGCTCGAGAATTTCGGCTTCCGCGTGCTTGAGGAGATGCCGACCGCGCTGACTGGTGGGCACGGCTACATCCATGATTTCCGCGTCGAGGTCGGCAGTGAGGCCGATGCCGCGGCGGTGATGGCGCGCGCCGGCGATATCGAGCATTCGATCGCCAATGTGCTGTGCGGTTCGGCCGAGGACGACGAGTTTAATCAGCTGGTGCTCTACGCCGGGCTCGATACGCAGGCGGTGGTGTGGCTGCGCGCCTGGTTCCGCTATTTGCGCCAGACCGGGAGCAGCTTCGGGCTAATCACGGTGGTCGATGCACTGCGCCGCGCCCCCGCCGCGACCACCGCTTTGGTCGGGCTGTTTGTGGCCGCGCACGATCCCGCGACCAAAGGCCGCGAAGCGGCGATCACCAAGCTTAACGACGCGCTCGACGATGCGCTGGCGAACGTCCGCTCGATCGACGACGACCGCATCCTGCGGCGACTGCGCGCGCTCATTCACGCGATCGTCCGCACCAACGCGTTCGCCGCCGCCGCCGCTGAAGCGCTGGCGTTCAAGATCGACAGCGCGCTCGTCCCCGGCCTGCCCGCGCCAGTGCCGTGGCGCGAAATCTGGGTCTACAGCCCGCGCGTCGAGGGCATCCATTTGCGCGGCGGGCCGGTCGCGCGCGGCGGGCTTCGCTGGTCCGACCGGCGCGACGATTTCCGCACCGAGATTCTCGGGCTGATGAAGGCGCAATTGGTCAAGAACGCAGTGATCGTTCCGACCGGCGCCAAAGGCGGGTTCTATCCCAAACAATTGCCGCCGATCGCCAATCGCGACGCGTGGCTGGCCGAGGGCACGGAAAGCTATCGAATCTTCATTCGGTCGTTGCTGTCGGTCACCGACAATCTCGTCAACGACAAGGTCGTGCACCCCGACGATGTCGTGATTCACGACGGCGACGACCCCTATTTCGTGGTTGCCGCCGACAAGGGTACCGCGACGTTCAGCGACATCGCCAATGCGATCGCGCTCGAACGCAATTTCTGGCTTGGTGATGCGTTCGCGAGCGGCGGGTCGAACGGTTACGATCATAAGGAAATGGGGATCACCGCCAAGGGCGCGTGGATTTCGGTCCAGCGCCACTTCCTCGAAATGGGCGTCGATGTGCAGTCCGAAGCGGTCAGCGTCGCCGGCTGCGGCGATATGTCGGGCGATGTGTTCGGCAACGGCATGCTGCTGTCGAAGACGCTGCGCCTGATCGCCGCGTTCGACCATCGCCACATCTTCATCGACCCCAGTCCCGATCCGGCCGCCAGCTGGAAGGAGCGCAAGCGGCTGTTCGATCTGCCGCGATCGAGCTGGGACGATTACGACCGCAAGGCGATGAGCAAGGGCGGCGGGATTTTCCCGCGCTCGGACAAGTCAATCTCGCTTAGCAGAGAAGCGCGCGCGGCGCTGGGGATCG
>JBDSTQ010000165.1:0-3829 GCA_039928195.1 Sphingomicrobium sp. | reverse complement strand
AGCCGGGCGTGAACGCAAAATTGGTGACGTCCTTGATGCACGCAAGGTCGCTCGCCGGGCTGTCGGGGGTAAGCCGTTTAGGGGTTCCGGTTTTGCCCGGAAGGACGTTGCACACGCCGATGATGTTGCTCAGCGTGGGTTTGGTCAGGCTGAACAGCGAACCCATATCGATGAATGCCGATGGCCTGAGGCCGACGCTGCGCAGGCTCGAGCTAGTCGGAAACTCAACCTCCAGCCGGCCTTGATAATAAGCGCGCCCGCCAAGGGCGTCGCTGACCTTGCCGTTATTCTCGCCGAGCGTGCCGTCGCTATTATAGGCGATGCGTTGCACCCGCGGGCCGATGCCGCGGATGTCGAAACCGCGCAGTTGCGGGCCAAAGAAGCGGTCGGTCAGGCGAATCGCGTCCTGCCCCGGACGCGGCGACTTCACCCCCGCCTGGATATAGCCGCCCTGGCCGTGAAGCGAGACAATCCACCCACCGAATCCCTTGTAGGTCGTCGCCTCGATCCGGCTGCGGAGATATTTGGTGTCGCCGCCCAGGCCGGCAAAATCCTGCGACAGCACCGCGCGCAGCCCGCGCGTCGGACGACTTCCGTCGGTGTTGTTGAACACCGTCGAGTAGCCGAGCAGCGAGGTCAGGCGCCCGCCAAGTTCGTCGCACAAATAAGTGCCGGCCTTGAGCGGATCGCACTCGCCATTGGTGAAGAATGTCGTCTTGTTGAGCGTGACGTCATCCTGTTGCAGCGTGTAGCGCGAACCAAAGGTCATATATTCGGTGATCGGGAAACCCAGACGGAGGCCGCCGCCGGTGCTGACCTGCTTGTAGGTCGTCTGGCGCTGGTTGCCGATAAAGTTGAAACTGCTCAGATCGCGGCGGAATAGCTGCCCGCCGAACAGGATCGGCTTGTCGAGAAAATAGGGGTCGGAAAAGCCCGCTTCGACCGATTTGGAATAACGCGAATAATTGACCGAGGCGTCGAGCGACTGGCCCTTGCCGAGGAAGTTATTCTGCGCGATCGCCAGCTGCAGGACGAACCGCTCAAGGCTCGAATAGCCGCCCGACAGCGAGACTTGTCCGGTCGCTTTCTCCTCGACGTTGACGCCGAGCACGACGCGGTCGGGCGCCGAGCCCTCGGTCTGCTTGATCTCGAACTTGTCCTGGAAATATCCGAGGCTTTGAATGCGGTCCTGGCTGCGCTTCAATTTCGCGGCGTTGAAGGCGTCGCCCTCGTTAACGCGGAATTCGCGGCGGATGACCTTGTCGCGTGTCGTGGTGTTGCCGGTGATGTCGATCCGTTCGACATAAACCCGCGGCGTGTCCTTGAGCTTGAAGGTCACGTTCATCAGCTTTTTGGCCGGATCGCGCTCGTAGGTCGGATCGATGTCGGCGAACGCATAGCCAAGGTTGCCCGCGACTTCATTGAGTTCGGTGACCGAATCCTCGACCTGCTTGGCGTTGAACCAGGTGCCGGTCTTGACGTCGACCAACTGCCTGACGCGGTCGGCGGGCAGATCGCGCAAGGCGCTGTCGGCTTCGACCGTGCCGAAATGATAGCGCGGACCTTCCTCGACGACATAAGTGATCACGAAGTCGCGGCGGTCGGGAGTGAGCTCGGCGAGCGCGCTGCCGACGCGGAAATCGGCATAGCCCTGGGTGAGATAGAAGGCGCGCAGCTTCTGCTGGTCGGCGGCGAGACGATCGGGATCGTAGGTGTCGTTCGACTTGAGGAAGCCGAGCACACCACCGGCTTCCTTGGTGTACATTTCCTTTTGCAGCCGGCCGTCGGAGAAATTGGTGTTGCCGATGACGTTGATCGCGCGAACCTTGGCGAGATCGCCTTCGTAAATCTCGAACACGACGTCGACCCGGTTCTGGTCGAGCTGGACGATCTTGGGTTCGACCCGCGCGGCGAAGCGACCCTGGCGGCGATACAGTTCGAGGATCCGTTCGACATCGGCGCGCGCGCCCGAACGGGTAAAGATCTGGCGCGGTGCGAGCTTGATTTCAGGAACGATCTTGTCGTCCTTGAGGCGCTTGTTGCCGTCGAGGACGATGCGGTTGATCACCGGATTTTCACGCACGGCAATGACCAGGTCGCCGGTCTCCCCGCCGCTGATCGTCACGTCGGCGAACAATTGCGTCGCGTAGAGATCCTTGAGCGCCTGATCGAGCGAGCTTGCGGTATAATTCTGGCCGGGGCTCAGATTGGCATAGGCGCGGATTGTTTCCGGCTCGAGCCGCTGGCCCCCGGTAACCGCGATGCTGCGAATGACGCGGTCGACCGGTGGAGGCACCACTATTGGCGCAGCAGCCGGCGCGGCAGCCGGCGCCGGCGGCGGTGCCGGCGCCACTTGCGCGAGCAACGGCGCGGCGCTTCCGCCAAGCACCGTGCCGACCAGCAACAGCGCTCCGGCGCGCTTGAGATTGTCCGACCTTGAAATCACGCTTCCCCGCCTTTGATGATTGGGCACGCGGCTATTCCGCCGTTCGCGCCAGTTCCGTGCTGCCCTGCCCCAAGCCTCCTAGCCAATCAAGCGCTGAAGCCGATCCCACAGCCCGATCGAACCCAGATCGTTGACCGTGGTGAACACGACCAGAGCAAGGATGACCGCCAATCCGCCGCGGAATGCCCATTCCATCGCACGCGCACTGACCGGGCGCCGCCGAACTGCCTCGACGGCATAGAAAAGCAGGTGACCGCCATCCAGCATCGGGACTGGCAAGAGGTTGATGAACCCGAGATTTATCGAGAACAATGCGAGCAGCTGAACGAACGGAAGTGCGCCGAGCGACGCTTGCTGTCCGGCGATCTGAGCGATCTTGATCGGCCCGCCGACGTCTTCGGTGCCACGCCGCCCGCTGATCACCTGGCCCAGACCCTCGATCATCGAGCCCGTCACGATAAACGTGTAACGCACTGCTTCGGGCACGATCTGGAGCACGGGCACTGGTTCGATCACCGGCTTGCTGCCGAGGACCCCGAGCATGCCGACGCGATAGGTTTGGCCGAAGCGGTCGCGTTCCTGGACGACCCCGAGCTTGCCCGCGCTACTTAGCCGCCGGCCGCCACGATCAACAACGATCGTCACGGTTTCGGCCGGACGCATGACGACGATACGTTGAATATCCTCGAAGCTGCTGACATTTGCGCCGGCAATCTCGATGATGCGATCGCCGGGTTGAATGCCGATCGCCGCCGCAGTGCTTCCGGCGCGTACCGAGCCAACCACATTGGCCGTGCGCGGCATCCCGTACCAGGCGAAAAACGCCGCGAAAATGAGGATCGCGAGGAAGAAATTGGCTGCCGGACCGGCGAGCACGACGAGGAAGCGCTGCCACACCGGACGCACCTGAAATGCGGTCTCGCGATGCTCGATCGGGATCGCTTCGAGATCGGCGGGATTGCTCGCGGCGCTCATGTCGCCGACAAAGCGGACGTAGCCGCCGAGCGGCAGCCAGCCGACTTTCCACCGCGTGCCCCGGCGGTCAGTACAGCCGACGACTTCGTGGCCGAAGCCGATCGAGAATGTCTCGGCGGGAATTCCGAACCAGCGCGCGACCAGATAATGGCCAAGCTCATGGAAGAAAACGAGTGGTCCGAGCACGCCGACGAAGGCGATGAGGATCAGCCATAGTGGCGGTTGCGCAAGCATCACGCGGCGCTTGATGCCATCGCCGCCGCAACCCGCGACCGCGTCTCGCGATCAATCGCCAGCACATCGCCGATCGACGATGGCGCCGGATAGTCCGCGCGTTGAAGGGCATCACCAACCATTTTCGCAATATCGGTGAAGGCGGCTGCTCCCGCAAGGAAGCGCGCGACTGCG
>JBDSTQ010000164.1:0-11266 GCA_039928195.1 Sphingomicrobium sp. | reverse complement strand
CCCAAAGCGATCGTCGCCGCACTCGACGAACATATCGTCGGCCAGGACGATGCCAAGAAAGCCGTTGCCGTGGCCTTGCGCAACCGCTGGCGGCGCCAGCAGCTCGGCCCCGAGCTGCGCGACGAAGTCACGCCCAAGAACATCCTGATGATCGGCCCCACGGGCTGCGGCAAAACCGAAATTTCGCGGCGGCTGGCGAAGCTCGCCGACGCCCCGTTCGTCAAGGTCGAGGCGACCAAATTCACCGAGGTCGGCTATGTCGGCCGCGACGTCGAGCAGATCGCCCGCGACCTCGTCGAGGAGGCCGTGCGATTGGAGCGCGAACGCCGCCGCAACGCGGTCAAGGCCGCCGCCGAAAATGCGGCGATGGACAAATTGCTCGATGCGCTGACCGGCAAGGGTTCGAGCGAGGCGACCCGCGCCAGCTTCCGCCAGCGTTTCGCCGATGGCAGCCTCGCCACCGCCGAAGTCGAGATCGAGGTCGATGAAGCCCCCGCGATGCCGTTCGACATCCCCGGCATGGGCGCACAGATGATCGATCTGAAAGCGATGATGGGCAAGGCGCTCGGGCAGGGACCACGCAAAAAGCGCAAGCTCAAGGTGCCCGAGGCGTTTCAGCGGCTGACCGACGAGGAAGCCGACAAGCGGCTCGACCCCGAGGACGTCAACCGCGCCGCGCTCGCCGACGCCGAGGCCAATGGCATCGTCTTTCTCGATGAGATCGACAAGATCGCAGTCAGCGACGTGCGCGGCGGATCGGTCAGCCGCGAAGGCGTCCAGCGCGACCTGCTGCCGCTGATCGAAGGGACCACGGTGGCGACCAAATATGGTCCGCTCAAGACCGACCATATCCTGTTCATCGCCAGCGGCGCGTTCCACATCGCCAAGCCCGCCGACGTGCTTCCCGAGCTTCAGGGGCGGTTGCCGATCCGGGTCGAACTGAAAGCGCTGACCGAGGCCGATTTCGTGCGCATCCTGTCCTCGACCCGCGCCAGCCTGAGCGAGCAATATCAGGCGCTGCTTGCGACCGAAGGCGTCACCGTGACCTTCGCCGAAGACGGCATCGCCGCGCTCGCCAAGATCGCCGCCGAGGTCAACGAGACGCTCGAGAATATCGGCGCGCGGCGATTGCAGACGGTGATGGAGAAATTGCTCGAAGACATCAGCTTCACCGCCGAAGACCGCCGCGGCGAAACGCTCAATGTCGACGCCGCCTTCGTCGACAGCCAACTCGCCAGCATCGCCCGCAACGCCGACCTGAGCCGCTACGTGCTGTGATCCTTCGATACGCCATTTCGACAGGCTCAATGTCTACTCAGGATGAGCGGCTTTTGTCTCCTTCACCGCTCGTTCTGAGTAGGGACTGAGCTTGTCGAAGGCCCGCATCGAAGGGGCGATAGCGCCACAGCAGCCCCTGCGCGAACGGTGGCCACAGGCTTGTCCTGACTCCGGCGAGCCGGAATTTGCCCGCGGCCCAGCTGTTGCACGTGCGGATCGCGCTCGCCTTGCCGGTGGCGTGGTAGAAGGCGTCGCCGGGGCCGTAGCCGGGGTGGTCGATGCGCTGCGGTTGACCCCGGGCATCGAGCGCGAAATCGCTGCGGATCGCCGCCCACAGCCGGCGATATTCCTCCGGCCGCACGCGGATTGCGCGCACCGCATAATATGGGTCGGCGACATATTCGACGTGCAGCACCCTGTTCCCGCCGGTCAGTCCCGACCAGATCGTCCGCGCTTTGATGTCGCGCCACCGCGGCGTCTCCAGATAGACGCGCTGTTCGCCCGAGCCGAAAGCGATCCAGCGTGCGTGTGGCGGCGGCGCGGCGAAGTCGGCTTTGGGGATCACCGGCGCCCAGTCGAGCCCCTCGGCGCGCACCGGCATGATGATGTCGGCATGAATTCCATTGCTCGCCAGATAGATCGTCGTGGCGCTCTCGCCCGGCTCGCTCCAGCCGCGGTTGACGGGTACCAGCGACCCGATCAGCGCGGCGACGAGATAAAGCAGCGGGGGCGCTGCGAGCATGACCGCGACCCATCGGACGATGCTCGGGCGGCGGGACAGACGGTGGCGACGGCGACGGGGCATACCGCCAGCCTAACAGAGGATCGCTCAGGTGCGAGCAAGGATTAGGCGAACGGTCGCTTCGGGCTCGTCCCACAGCGGAAAGTGGCCGCTATGCTCGAACCAGTGAAGCTCCGCGTTGGGGAAGGCAGCGACTGCGCGCGCCGCCTGGCGCGGCAGGCACAGCCGGTCATGGCGGCCCCAACCGATCGTCACCCGGCCGCTGCCCGGCGCCTGCGGCCCGCTTTGCTCGGGACCGGCGCTGAGGTCGCGGACGAGCGCATCGAAGGTCGGCGTCGCGGCGAAGGAGATCAGCTCGCCGCGAACCAGCGCGGGGTCGAGCGCCCACGGCCGCGTCGACAATTGCGCCAGCTCCGCTTGCCTTGGGCAACCCGCCCCACTAGATGCGCCGTTCGCCGATCACGCCGACTTTGCAAAGGTCTGCGCGGTTTGGCGAACGGTCGGGGCGTAGCGCAGCCTGGTAGCGCATCACACTGGGGGTGTGGGGGTCGGAGGTTCGAATCCTCTCGCCCCGACCATCCTGAAATTTGAAAGCTTGACCACTCCAATGTCCATGGCCCTTCTGCAATCGTCCGGCACCGCCACCGGCGCGCCAGCCGGCGGCACCGCGCAATTTCTCATCGGGATTGTACCGTGGCTGCTGATCTTCGTCATTTTCTATCTGCTCATGATCCGTCCGCAGCAGCGCCGCGTCAAAGAGCATCAGGCGGCGATCGCGGCGGTCAAGAAAGGCGATGAAGTGATCACTGGCGGCGGCATTCGCGGCAAGGTCGTCAAGGTCAGCGACGACGAAGCCGAGGTCGAGATCGCCAGCGGGGTCAAGGTCCGCGTGGTTAAATCGACGCTCACCCAGGTGCTCGGCGGCAACGCGGCCAAGCCCGCGAACGACTGAAGGCCCGGCGATGCTCGACTTTCCGCGCTGGAAGGTGTGGTCGATCTGGCTGGTTGTCGGGTTGGGCATATTGTTTGCAGTCCCCAGCCTGATCGCCGGGACCGCGCTCGCCGATCGCTACCCCGCCTGGCTCCCGCAATATAAAATCAACCTCGGGCTCGATCTCGCCGGCGGCAGCCATCTGTTGCTCGAAGCCGATGCCCGCGACGCGCAAAAGCAGCGGCTGCAATCGATGGAGGACACGGTCTCGACCGAGCTTCGTCGCGACCCGCGGGTCGACATTGGCGACATTTCCACCGCCGGCGGGCGCCTGTCGTTCGTGGTCCGCAGCCCGACCCAGATCGACACTGCGGTTGAGCGCCTGCGCAAGCTCACCCAGCCCGTCGGGATGACTGGCAACCGCGACTGGGACGTCCAGGTGATGGACATGAACCGGATCGTGATGACGCCGACGCCCAGCGGATCCGAAGCCGCGTTGAAGGCCGCGATGGGGGTTGCCCGAGATGTCGTCCGCCGCCGCATCGATCCCGGCGGAACCAAGGAAATCACCGTCATCACCCAGGGTTCGAGCCGGCTGCTCGTCCAGGTGCCGGGCGTCGAGGATCCCGAAGCGCTCAAGAATCTCATCGGCCAGACCGCGCGGCTCGAATTCAAACTGGTCGACACCACCGCCGATCCGGCCGCCGTCGCCGAAGGCCGCGCGCCCGCCGGAAGCCACGTTCTGCCCATGGCCGACGGTAACGGTTTCATCGCGGTCAAGCGCCGCGTGATGGTTTCGGGCGAGCAACTGGTCGACGCGCGCCAAGGCTATAATCAGGACGGCCAGCCGGTCATCGACATCACTTTCAACACCGCCGGCGCGCGCCGTTTCGGGCGGGTTACTCAGGAAAATGTCGGCAAGCCGTTCGCAATCATCCTCGATGACAAGGTGCTGTCGGCGCCCAACATCAATGAACCGATCCTGGGCGGCCGCGCGCAGATCAGCGGCAATTTCACCGTCCAGTCTGCCAATGATCTCGCGGTCAGCCTTGCGTCGGGCAAGCTGCCGGTGAAACTGAATGTGATCGAGGAGCGCACCGTCAGCGCCGAGCTGGGCAAGGATTCGATCGAGAAGGGCGCCGTCGCCAGCGTCGCGGCGACGCTCGCGGTAATGCTCTTCATGCTCATCACTTACGGCCGTTTCGGCGTGTATGCGAACATCGCGCTGGTCGTGAACGCACTGATGATCCTTGGCATCATGGCGGTGTTCAACGCCACGCTGACGCTCCCCGGGATCGCCGGCTTTGTGCTCACCATCGGCGCTGCGGTCGATGCCAACGTGCTCATCAATGAACGCATCCGCGAAGAATTGCGCCGCGGCCGGCGAACGCTCGACGCTCTCGAAACCGGCTACCGCGAAGCCTCGACCGCGATTTTCGATGCCAATATCACCAATACCATCGCCGCCGCGTTGATGATGTATTTCGGATCGGGCCCAATCCGCGGTTTCGCGGTCGTGCTGCTGATCGGGATCATCACCTCGGTCTTCACCGCGGTCAATTTCACGCGGATGCTGGTTGCTCTGTGGGTTCGCCGAGCGCGGCCCAAGCACCTCAACCTGTGAAGGGCGACAGGCCATGAAACTGCTCAAGCTGGTTCCCGACAATACCAACCTCGACTTCATGCGCTGGCGCAATGTCGCGCTTGTGCTGTCGATCCTGGCGACCGTCGCCAGCCTCGTCCTGATCGGCGTGCGCGGGCTCAACCTGGGGATCGATTTCGTCGGTGGCCAGCAGATCCGCGTCAGCTTTGCCAAGCCCGTCGGGATCGAGGAATTGCGCGCCCGCGTCGGCACGCTCGGAGTCGGCGATGCGACCATCCAGGAGTTCGGCGGCGGCAAAGGCTATGTCATCCGCCTGCCGCGCCCCGACGGTCCCGATGCCGCCGCCAATGCGGTCGTCACCAAGGTCCGCGCTTTCCTTCCCAAAGCGTTCCCGGGCGCCGTGGTCAGCGCCGGTGAATCGGTTTCGGGCAAGGTGTCCCAGGAACTCGCCAAGGATGGCGCGCTGGCGATCCTGTTCGCGATGATCGGCATCGCATTGTACATCTGGATCCGGTTCGAATGGCAATTCGGCGTCGGCGCTTTGGTGACCCTGTTCCATGACGTGGCGATGACGCTCGGCTTCTTCTCGCTGACCCAGCTTCCCGTCGATCTCAACGTCGTTGCCGCGATCCTCACCATCGTCGGTTACTCGCTCAACGACACCGTCGTCATCTATGACCGGATCCGCGAAAATCTGCGCAAGTTCCGCAAAATGGCGATCATCCCCTTGCTCAATCTCAGCCTTAACGAGACGCTGTCGCGGACGATGGTCACGTCGCTTTCGATCCTGCTCGCGCTGGCGATGCTGCTGATCCTCGGTCCCGAGGTCATTTTCGGACTGACCATCGCGATCTTCCTCGGCATCTTCATCGGCACTTACTCGTCGATCTACATCTCCTCGCCGATTCTGGTGTGGCTCGGGGTCAAGCCCGACAGTTTCATCCGCGCCGACGATAAGGACCAGCCCGAGGCGCAGCCCGCCTGAGCGATCGTTCATCCTACGCCAAGGCGCGATCGCCCATCGCGTGCTTGGCCTGCCCCGGCGCGCACGCTAAGAGGTTTCCCATGTTCAAACTTTCCCGAACGATTGCCCTGCTCGCCGCAGGCGCCGCCGCCATTTCCCTCGCCGGTTGCGCCGCCAATAAGGCCAAGGGCGACACCGCTTACGTCGCGCGCGACGTCAATACGCTCTACGCCGCCGCCAAACGGACGATGGACTCGGCCGATTACGAGCAGGCCGCCAAATTGTTCGACGAGGTCGAGCGCCAGCATCCTTATTCGGCGTGGGCCCGGCGCGCCCAGCTGATGAGCGCGTTCAACTATTATCTGGCCAAGAAATATAATGAGTCGGTTGGCGCGGCGCGGCGTTTCGTGACGATTCACCCGGGCAACAGCGAGGCGCCCTACGCGCAATATCTGATTGCGATGAGTTATTATCAGCAGATCGAGGACGTCACTCGCGATCAGGCCTCGACCCAGCTCGCGGCGGACAGCTTTGGTGAGCTAATCCGGCGGCATCCCAACACGCGCTATGCCGCCGATGCGCGGCTCAAGCTCGATCTCATCAACGATCACCTCGCCGGCAAGGAGATGGAGATCGGGCGCTTCTACCAGCGCTCGGCCAACTGGCTCGCCGCGACTTACCGCTTCCGCAACGTGACCGAGAAATATCAGACCACCAGCCACACGCCCGAAGCGCTCGAGCGCCTGGTCGAGACCTATCTCGCGCTCGGCATTCCCGACGAAGCGTTGAAAGCCGCCGCGGTGCTTGGCCGCAATTACCCCGAGACCTATTGGTATCGCCAGTCGCTGCGCCTGCTGCTCAAGGGCCGCAAGCTTGAGGAGCGGCTCGCCTCGTTGCCCAACGGCGGTCGCGTGCGTAGCTATCCGGCGGGCAAATCGCCGACGTCCGCGCCCGCTCGGCCCAAGGCGACCGCATACCCCGACCTGATCAAGCCGCCGCAGCAGTAAGCGCGCCCGCTAGGCAAGCCCAATGGGGCAGCCTATTTCGCTGCTATGCTAAGGCAGCTCGCAGTCACCAATGTCGTGCTCGTCGAGCGCCTCGAGCTTGAGTTCGAGCGCGGTCTCGGCGTGCTCACCGGCGAAACCGGCGCGGGCAAATCGATCCTGCTCGATGCGCTCGGCCTTGCGCTCGGCACCCGTGCCGACAGCGCCTTGGTCCGCGCCGGGCAGAGCGAGGCGACGGTGTCGGCAGAGCTCGATCTGCCCGCCGGCCATCGCTTGTTCGCAATGCTCGAGGAGCAAGGGATCGCGACCGAGCCCGGCGAGCCGTTGCTCGTGCGCCGCATGCTCAAGGCCGACGGCGGCAGCCGCGCATTCATCGGTGCCTCGGCGGTTCCTGCCGCTCTGCTGCGCGAGCTTGGCGCCGGCGCGGTTGAAATCCACGGCCAGCATGACGACCGCGGGCTGCTCAATCCCAAAGGCCACCGCGCCCTGCTCGATGCGTTCGGCAAGCTCGACGGCGCGCCAGTCGCTTCAGCCTGGGCCGACGTGCGCCGGATCGATGAAGCGCTGGCCGAAGCGCGCGCGGCGTTCGAGGCGGCGCAGCGTGACCGCGACTATCTCGAACATGCCAGCACCGAACTCGCCGAACTGGCGCCCGAGGAAGGCGAGGAAACGCTTTTGTCGGAACAGCGCGCGACGATGCAGGCGGGGGCCAAGGCGGGCGACTCGCTCGCCGGCCTCGACGACTTGCTCGGCGGTGCCGACGGCGCGCTCGCCCAGCTGCGGCAGGCGGCGCGCAAGATCGAGCGTAGCGCCGCCGAGCATCCGTTGCTGGCCGAAGCGCTGGCGGCGCTCGACCGCGCCTTGATCGAGGCGAGTGAGGCCGACGACCGCATCGCGCGCGCCGCCGACGCGCTGGCGTTTGATCCGGCCGAGCTCGACCGCGCCGAAGCGCGTTTGTTCGACATTCGCGCTGCCGCCCGCAAGCACCGCGTCGAGCCCGATGCGCTCGCTGCGCTGGGCGAACAGATGCGCGCGCAGCTGGCGGCGATTGAGGCGGGCGGAGAAACCGTCGCCGCGCTCGAGGGTCAGTTGGGCGAAGCGCGAAGGCAGTATGCCGCCGCCGCCGTCGCGTTGAGCGAGCAACGGCGTGGGGCGGCCGTGCACCTCGACGCCGCAGTCGCCGCGGAGCTTACCCCGCTCAAACTCGATAGCGCGCGCTTCCGCACGGCTCTGGCCACCGCCGAACCTGGCCTGGCGGGCAGCGACCGCGTCGAATTCGAAATCTCGACCAACCCCGGCGCGCCGTTCGGTGCACTGACAAGAATTGCTTCGGGCGGCGAAATGTCGCGCTTCGTCCTCGCGCTCAAGGTCGCGCTGGCCGAGGCGGGAAGTGCGGCGACGATGATCTTCGATGAAATCGACCGCGGCGTCGGCGGCGCGGTGGCGAGCGCGATCGGCGAGCGGCTGGCGCGACTGGCGGAGAATTCGCAAGTCCTGGTCGTCACGCACAGCCCGCAAGTCGCGGCGCGCGCCGCTCACCATTACCGGATCGAGAAAGCCCATGGCCCCGAGGGCACCCGAACCACGGTGCGCAAGCTGACCGCCGACGAACGCCGCGAGGAAGTCGCGCGCATGCTGTCGGGCGCGCTGGTCACCGATGAAGCCCGCGCGCAGGCGGCGAAATTGCTCGAGGCGGCGTGACGGGAGAAAATATGCGCACGATCGAGCACAGTTTCGGCAGCGAGACATTCGCCAGCGAACTCATCGCGGCACCCGGTTCCCCGAGTCCGACGGTGATATTGTTTCCGACCATCGCCGGCATTTCCAAACTTGAGATCGGTTTCGCGGAGCGCCTCGCCGAAGCTGGCTACAACGGCCTGTGCGCCGATCTCTACGGCGAGCAATTTCGCGGCTGCGACCGCAAAACCGGCGGCGAGCAGATGAAGCGTCTGCAGGCCGACCGCTCGGGATTGCGCGAGCGCCTGCTCGCCGTGGTCGAGGCGGCGCGCGGTCTGCCCGAAAGCGATGGCCGCATTGCGGCGATCGGTTTCTGTTTCGGCGGGCAATGCGCGCTCGACCTTGCACGCAGCGGCGCCAACGTGGCGGGGGTCGCAAGCTTCCATGGCCTGTTCGACCCGCCTAGACTGCCGCAGGCCCCGATCGGCGCGAAAGTCATCGCCTTCCACGGCTGGGACGACCCGATGGTTCCGCCCGACAAGGTCGTCGCGCTCGGCCGCGAATTGAGCGAGGCGGACTGCGACTGGCAGATCCATGCCTTTGGCGGCACCGTCCACGGCTTCACCAACCGCGACGCCGACAAACTCGGCAGCCCCGCGGTACGCTACAGCGACGTCGCGACTCGACGGTCCTGGCGAATGCTCGCCGACTTCCTAACAGAACTGTTTGACCGATGACGGCTGCTCTCAAGACGCAAGGCATGGCGTGACCGCCTATGCTGCGATGCTGCGCGCGGTGAACCTTGGCGGCGGCACGACTCTACCGATGGCGCAACTGAAAGCGATTGGCGAAGCGTGCGGCTTTTCGAACGTCGCGACGTTCATCGCGAGCGGCAATCTGCTGTTCGACTGCGATCTGGACGCGGGGCAAGTGACGGTCTCGGTCGAATCCGGCGTCGCACACTATTTTGGACGCCACGTCCCGGTTTATGTCCGAACCGGCGCTGAAATGGCCGCCGTTGCTGCCGCAAACCCGTTCGCGGATCGCCCGCCCAATCGAGTCGTCGCGCACTTCATGGCGGAGCCGCCGTCTCCAGCGATGATCGACGCCGCGACCGGCCTGAAGGACGAGCGCCTCGCGCTCGGTGCGCGCGAAATCTACATCGCTTATGGTGATGATATGGGCCATTCGAAATTGCGCCTGCCGGCATTCCGCGACGGCACTGCTCGCAACATGAACAGCGTCGCCAAGATGTCGGCGCTGCTGGCATGACGAGCGAGGCCGAGGCCGCCAACCGCCTGCTGCGGCTGGCGAAGGAAATTGCGCGGCATAATCGCGCTTATCACGACCACGACGCACCCGAGATCACCGACTCCGCGTTCGACGCCCTGATCACCGAAAATGCGGCGCTGGAGGCAGCTTTTCCGCATCTCGTGCGCAAGGATTCGCCGTCGAAGGCGGTCGGCGCAGCGCCGACTTCGAGCCTCGCCAAGGTGGCGCATGCGCGGCCGATGCTGAGCCTCGACAATGCGTTTTCGGATGCGGAAGTCGAAGAGTTTGTGGCGCGCGTCCGGCGCTTTCTCAACCTCGCCGCTGACGCGCCGGTCGCGATCACCGCCGAGCCCAAGATCGACGGCCTCAGCTGCTCGCTGCGGTACGAGCGCGGCAAGCTGCTGCTCGCGGCGACGCGCGGCGATGGCACCGTCGGCGAGGACGTCACCGCCAACGCCCGCACGATTGCCGATATTCCCCAGGCCATCCACGGCGCCCCCGACGTGCTCGAGGTGCGCGGCGAAGTGTATATGGCGAAGGTCGACTTCGCGGCGCTCAATGCGCGGCAGGAAGCGGCGGCGGGCAAGGTCTTCGCCAACCCGCGCAACGCTGCGGCGGGTTCGCTGCGCCAGAAAGCTCCGGCAGTGACCGCCGCGCGCCCGCTGCGCTTTCTGGCCCACGGCTGGGGTGAGGTCAGCGAGCCGCTGGCGTCGCTGCAGTTACTGGCGATGAAAAAGATCGAATCGCTCGGCTTTCCTGTCAGCGATCTGCTCAAGCGCTGCGAGACGCTCGACGAAGCGCTCGCCCATTATGCGGCGATCGAGGCCCGGCGCGCCGATCTGCCCTACGACATCGACGGAGTGGTTTATAAGGTTGGCCGGCTCGATTGGCAGGAGCGGCTGGGCGAAGTCGGGCGCGCCCCGCGTTGGGCGATCGCGCACAAATTTCCGGCGGAGAAAGCGGAGACGACGCTTGAGAGGATCGAAATCCAGGTCGGCCGCACCGGCAAGCTGACCCCGGTCGGGCGGTTGAAGCCGGTCGGTGTGGGCGGGGTGATGGTCGCCAATGTCACGCTCCACAACCGCGACGAGATCGCGCGACTTGGGCTTCGCGAAGGGGACCGCGTCCGCATCCAGCGCGCCGGCGACGTCATCCCGCAAGTGGTCGAAAATTTGACCCGCGGTGAGAAGCGCAAGGCGTACAAGTTCCCCGACCATTGCCCCGAATGCGACAGCGAGGCAGTCGCCGAAGAAGGCGAAGTCGACGTCCGCTGCACCGGTGGCCTGATCTGCCCGGCGCAGCGGATCGAGCGCTTGCGCCATTTTGTCTCGCGCGGGGCGCTCGACATTGATGGCCTCGGCGAGAAGAGCATCGTCGAATTCGTCGAACTCGGGTGGCTCGCTGGGCCCGCCGATATTTTCCGCCTCAAGGATCATCGCGACGTGTTGATCGGGCGCGACGGCTGGAAGGAGAAGTCGGTCGATAATCTGTTAGCCGCGATCGACGCGCGGATCGGCTTCGACCCGGCACGGTTTCTGTTCGGACTCGGCATTCGCCATGTCGGCGCGGTTACCGCCCGGGATCTGCTCAAGGCATTCGCGACGGTTGACGCGCTTCAGGCCGCCGCGACTGGTGAGCTGGCTGAGACGGAACTGTCGGCGGTCGAGGGCGTCGGTCCGGTCGTCGCCGAAGCGCTCGCCGACTTTTTCCACGAACCGCACAACCGCAAGCAATTGGCGGAACTGCTCGCGCTCGCACGGCCGGCGGCGTTCGTCTCATCGGCGCGCGCGACCGA
>JBDSTQ010000163.1:0-5568 GCA_039928195.1 Sphingomicrobium sp. | reverse complement strand
GCTTGCGCTGTCGTGCGGCTCACCCACGCCCCTCGTGGTCGCCTCGGCCGGCAATGGCGGACCGGCGGCGGCGCCGGCTTATCCCGCCGCGCTGCGCCATGTCGTCGCGGTCACCGCGGTCGACCAGGCCAACCGCATTTACCGCTACGCCAATCAGGGCGCCTATATTGTCGTCGCCGCGCCCGGCGTGCGCGAGCCCGGCGCCGCGGCCAGCGGCGGCTATAAGCTCTACTCGGGCACGTCGTTCGCCGCCCCCCACATCAGCGCCTGGCTCGCGCGCTGCCTCGGCGGCCGCAAAAGCCAGACCCTCGCCGCCGCCACCCAATGCCGCAAACAACTCACTGCCGCCGCGCGCGACACGGGCGCCCCGGGGGTCGATCCGGTCTATGGCTCGGGCGTGGTGCGCTGAGGCTTCACTTTCACGCGTTGGTGAGATAGAGGCGCCCCATTCCGAACATACGGAAACGCTGCGGGAGGCAATCTTCGGATCGCCGCTTGAACCGCTAAACTTCGACCTTCGTCGAACCCCGGGCTTGACCCGGGGTCCAGCGAACAACCGAGAGTGATATCTAATGGCAAAGAAAATAACCGGTTACATCAAGCTGCAGGTGCCCGCGGGCATCGCCAATCCGTCGCCGCCGATCGGCCCGGCGCTGGGTCAGCGCGGCGTCAATATCATGGAATTCTGCAAGGCGTTCAACGCCTCGACGCAGGAACTCGAAAAAGGCGCGCCGATCCCGACGGTGATCACCGTCTATGCCGACCGTTCGTTCTCGTTCGCGACCAAGACCCCGCCGGCCTCGTTCCTGCTTAAAAAAGCGGCCAAATTGAAGTCGGGTTCGAAGGAGCCGGGCAAGATCAGCGCGGGGACCATCCGCCGCTCGCAGCTCGCCGAAATCGCAACCGCGAAAATGTCCGATCTCAACGCCAACGACCTTGCTGCGGCGACCAAGATCATCGAAGGCAGCGCCCGCGCGATGGGCCTCCAGGTTGTGGAGGGCTAAGCCATGACCAAGCAAACCAAGAAGCAAAAGGCGCTGGTCGGCGCGGTCGACGCCAACCGTCATTACGGGCTGTCCGAGGCGATCGCTTTGGTCAAACAGCACGCCACCGCCAAGTTCGACGAGACCATCGAGGTTGCGCTCAATCTCGGGGTCGATCCGCGTCACGCCGACCAAATGGTCCGCGGCGTCGTCAATCTGCCCAAGGGCACCGGCAAGACGGTCCGCGTCGCGGTCTTTGCCAAGGGCGCCAAGGCCGATGAAGCCACCGCGGCGGGTGCCGATGTGGTTGGCGCCGAGGATCTGATGGAGGCCGTCCAGGGCGGCAAGATCGACTTCGACCGCGTGATCGCCACGCCCGACATGATGGGCGTCGTCGGACGGCTCGGCAAAGTGTTGGGTCCCAAGGGGCTGATGCCCAACCCCAAGCTCGGCACGGTAACCATGGACGTGACCAAGGCAGTCACCGACGCCAAGTCGGGGCAGGTCGAGTTCCGCGTCGAAAAGGCCGGGATCGTCCACGCCGGGATCGGCAAGGCGAGCTTCGCGCAAGACGATCTCAAGGCCAATCTCGACGCCTTCCTCGATGCGATCGTCAAGGCGCGGCCGTCGGGCGCCAAGGGCAAGTTCGTCCAGAAGCTTTCGGTCAGTTCGTCGATGGGCCCGGGGGTCAAAGTCGACGTCGCCGAGGTCGAAGGCGCGTAACACTTTGAATTCGAGCCTGAAAAGGGGCCGCGACGGGACTTCCGCCGCGGCCTTTTCTCATGGTTCGAAGTCGATCAGGTCGCCGGGCTTGCAATCGAGCGCGGCGCACAATTTGGCGAGCGTTTCGAAGCGAACGCCCTTGACCTTGCCCGAGCGGAACAAGGACAAATGCGTTTCGCTGACCCCGATCACGGCGGCGAGACGGTTGGCGCGCATTCCGCGCTTGGCGAGCATGGCGTCGAGCGTGATGCGAACCGGCATCAGAAAATCTCGTCGAGTTCGCGCTGCAGATCGACCGCGTGCTCGAACAAGCGGGCGAGAAACATCAGCGCGGCGCCGACCGCTCCAAGCACCAGATTGGCGACATCATATTCGATCAGCCGCGGAAAATCGGCGGCCGCGAGCCGGTGGAGCAACGGCGCCAGCAATACCGTCGTGGCGGCGGCGAGCAGCAGCAGCAGTCCGACCTGCCGCAACAACCGCGACAGCGCCGGCGTGAACAGCGCGCCTCCGGCAACCGCGACGAGCGTCTGGCGTACCGACCACAAAGCCGCGAGGTCGAGCGCAGCGGGAATCGCGGAGAGCAGATCGAGGCCGATGCGGCGATCGTTGGTGCGCGTCGCGATCTCGAGCACGAGCACCGCGGACAACATGGCGATCAGCCCGGTGCACCAATGGGCGAGCCGCCGGGCGCTCGCTCTGAAGTCCGTTGTCGCCATCTCATCTCTCCAGAATATTTAAGTTTGACTTAAAGTTTTTCTGCGCCATACTTTAGCTAAGACATAAAGTTTTGGAGGCGAGATGCAATCGGCGATCACCACCACCGGCCTGCGCCGGTCGTTCGGATCGAAAGACGCGCTGCGCGGGGTCGACCTCGCCGTCCCCGCGGGCAGCATCTTCGGCTTCCTTGGCCCCAATGGCGCGGGCAAGACGACGACCATCCGCTTGCTCCTCGGCCTCCTCCGCCCGAGCGGCGGGAGAATCGCCATCCTCGGCTTGCCGATGCCCGCGCGCCGGCTGGAGATCGCGCGGTCGATCGGCGCGCTGGTCGAGACCCCGGCGCTCTACGATCACCTCACCGGACGCGAGAATCTCGAAATCACGCGCCTGCTCCTGGGCCTGCCGCGCAGCGCGATCGCACCGGCGCTCGACCTGGTCGATCTCGGCTTCGCCGCGCACCAGCGCCTCGGCGGCTATTCGCTCGGAATGCGCCAGCGGCTTGCGCTCGCCCGCGCCCTGCTAGGCGCGCCGCGGCTGCTGATCCTCGACGAGCCGACCAACGGGCTCGATCCTGACGGCATTCGCGATTTGCGCGGCCTCATCCGGCGGCTTGCCGCCGATCACGGCACGACGGTGTTCGTGTCGAGCCACCAGCTCGCCGAGGTGCAGCAGATCGCCACGCACGTCGGACTGATGTGCGACGGCCGGCTGCTCGCCCAGGGACCGCTCGGCGAGGTGCTTGCCGGCGCCGGTCCGCGCGTCGACATCGCGGTCGAGCGGGCCGACGCGGCGGCGCGCGCGCTGGCCGCCAGAGGCTGGACGGTCGAGCAAGCCGGCGGACGCTTGCTGGTCGACCTCGCAGGCGGCAACGCGCCGGACATCCTCGAACTTCTCGTCGCCCAGGGATTCCGGGTGGCCGAACTGCGCCGATCGGTCCCGACGCTCGAGGAATTATATGTGCGTCTGACCGCCGCCAGCACCGGCCAGCGGCGGGCCGCGTGATGCTCGCCTTGCTCCGCGCCGAGACGCTCAAACTCCATCGTTCGCTCGCTTTATTGCTGTGTTTTGCAGCGCCCGCCTGCGTCGCCGCCTTCGCCGCGCTGGCGCTGGCCACTGCCCCCGGGGCCAAGACATGGGATCGCCGCCTCGACGAAGGGCTGGCGATGTGGTCGTTCTTCATGCTGCCGATGGCGGTCACCGCGCTGACCATCCTCGTCGCGCAGATCGAGCATGGTCCGCGGATGTGGAACCATCTGCTGGTGCTGCCGGTGCGGCGCAGCCGGCTGTTCATGGCCAAGACAATGGTCGTCGCGGGTTTGCTGATCGCGATGCAGTTCCAGGTGTACGCCGGGCTTTACCTGGCCGGGTGGCTGGTCGAGGCGATCCTGCCATCGCATCATTTGAACGGACCGATGCAGGCGCGCGACATGGCGGTCGGCCTTGCCGCGATGGGCATTGGCGCGCTGGCGATGCTCATCGTCCAATTGTGGGCGGCGCTGCGCTTTCGCAGCTTCGTCATTCCGCTGGTGATCGGGATTGTCGGCACCTTCGCCGCTTTGGTCATCACCGCGTCGGGGTCGGATGTCTATCTGCCCTGGCTGCTGCCGGTCTATGCGACGATGTGGCCACGGCCGTCGGGCCAATATGGCGTTGTTCTGGGGCTCACCGGCGGGCTGGTCGCGCTCGCCGCGATGCTCATTGACCTTGGCCGGCGCGAGCATCCCTGACCGGCATGAGGGATGGCGATGCCTGAACGCGCGCTGACTTTTCCGCCGACCGGGCATTTTAGCCTCCGCAAGCATGGTCCGGAATCGAGCAAACTCGCCATTTTCCGTTTATCGTCACGGGTTTAGCTGCAGTGCAGCAATTTGTGCCTGTTGCGCGATTGCAACAGCCGCGGGCGCAGTGCCGAAGCGTGTGAAACCTTCCGCCGCGCGACATGTTCCGCAGCCGACAGTTTCACCACAACGTAAGGAAATACCATGCGTAAATACCTCCTCGCGGGCGCGGCAGCGCTCGTTATCGCCGTTCCGGCGGCGGCGCGCGACAACACCGGCTACATCGGCGTCGAAGGCGGCGTCCTGTTTCCCAAGAGCCAGAGCGTCAATGCGACCGTCGACTTCACCGATGCGCTCGTCACCGACATCGGCGACACCCGCGTTGCGTCGTTCAAGTCGAAGACCGGCTATGACATCGACGCCATTGCCGGCTACGACTTCGGCATGTTCCGCCTCGAAGGCGAACTCGGCTACAAGCGCGCCAAGCTCAAGAGCGGCAGCCTCAACAGCGCGTTCCTGACCTCGCTCAACCTCGGTTCGGGCACCATCTTCACCGGCGATGAAATCGACTTCAACAACAAGACCAGCGTGCTCTCGGGCATGATCAATGGCCTCGTCGACTTCGGACCCGACGATGGCATCAACGGCTTCGTCGGTGCCGGTGTCGGCCGCGCCAAGGTCAAGCAGTTCAGCGACAGCGACAGCGCCTGGGCCTACCAGTTGCTCGCCGGCGTTCGCGCCCCGGTCAGCCAGAATATCGATGTCGGCCTCAAGTACCGCTACTTCCGTACCGGCAAACTCAATTTCAATGATGAGTTTGGCTTTACCGGGACGGGCCTCGGCAGCGGCGGAACGGTGTTCTTCGACAATTCGAGCAAGTTCAGCTCGCACAGCCTGCTGGCGAGCCTGATCTTCAACCTCGGCAGCGCCGAAGTTGCTCCGGCCCCGATGGCCCCGATGGCCCCGGCGCCCGAGCCGATGGCTCCGCAGACCCAAACCTGCCCCGACGGCTCGGTGATCCTGGCGACCAGCATGTGCGCCGCTCCGCCACCTCCCCCGCCCCCGCCGGCCGCTCCGGTCGAGCGCGGCGAGCGCGGCCAGTAAGGCTTTCTGCTCCGGCAGTAAGTTGAACTGACGAAACCCCGGCGAGGCAGCCCCTCGCCGGGGTTTTGCTTTGCCCGCCCGCTTCGTCTGCCTTGATCGCGTGGCATATTGCGCTATAGGCCCGCGTTCGCGAGCGGCTTTGGCCGCGCGCATCCGTCCGAGACAGTCGCTGCGCCGGTTATGCAACCGGGGCTTAATTCGCGGCCTAGGCGGGGACCGAGAATCATTCGGCCGGTGCATTTGCTGCGCGGCCGTGGTGC
>JBDSTQ010000162.1:0-6826 GCA_039928195.1 Sphingomicrobium sp. | reverse complement strand
AATGAAATCCGCGCGCACGCGTTCGCCTGCGACGTCCTCTCCGAACACAGCGTCAAGCAACTGATCGGGCAATCGCTTGACGCGCTCGGCGGCGCCGATCTTTTGATCAATGTGGCGGGCAAAGGCTATGTTCGCGCGCTCGGGATGATGCGCGTGAGCCGCGCCTTCGCGGCCGCGGCGGCGGGGCGGCCGGTGACTATCGCCAACATCGCCGCCGCGACCAGCAACCTTCAGCAGTTCGGCTATGCCGGATCGAAGCCGGCATTCCGGCGCTTGTCGGACGGCCTTGGCGGCAAGCTTCGCGCCGGTGGCGTAACTGTCATCACCGCCGATGAATTGCAGGATAAAGGCGCGGTCGAGGCGTTTATCGCGCGGCTGTGTCAGAGTGCCCAAACGCTTTCGCCGGTCGTGCGAAGCGCGAGCCGTTAAGTCGTGGCCGGTGCTGCACGCACAGCAGCGCAAGGCGGTTGCCAGCGCGCGGCGCGGCGCGCCATAACCGCGCGGCATGACGGGCGCTGCTGACATCATGGCCGCGACCAGCCGCGAAACAAGCAAGCGGCGCACCCGCCAATTGTTGCTCGACGCCGCTCGCGACGTGTTCTTGCGGGTCGGCTACCAGGGCGCCAAGCTCGACGACATCGCGGCCGAGGCGGGGTTCACCAAGGGTGCGCTGTACTGGCACTTCCCCAACAAGCAGGCGCTGTTCCTGGCACTGATCGAGAATTCGATCGACGCCAATTTGCGTACGCTCGATGGCTTTCTTGAGCTTGGGCAGGCCGATCCGGCGATGCTCAAGGCGCGCATCGGTGAATGGATCGACGGGGTCGACGCGCGGGAAACGCTGCCCGCGTTCGGCGTCGAGCTTGAGGTCGAATCGCGCCGCGACGCCAAATTTCGCGCGGTTCACCAACACATGATCGTCGGTCACGAAGCCGCGCTGACCGATTTCCTGCGACAATATTTCAGCCTCGTCGGTGACGCGCCGGCGATGCCGGTCGAGCAGCTGGCAAGCTCGATCATCACGATCTTCAAGGGATTCGCGCTAACCCGGCAGAACCGCACCGATCATCCGGTGACGTCAGCCGCGAGCGTGCGGCTGCTGCTGGGCTTGCGCCAAGCAGACCCGCGATGATTTCCCTCGAGGCCCGCATCCACGAGGAAGCGCAGCGCCTCGGTTTCGTCGCTTGCGGCTTTGCCTCGGCCGATGCAGCCGACGCGGCAGGGATCAATTTGCGGCGCTGGCTCGACGAGGGCCGCCATGGAACGATGCACTGGATGGCGGCGCGCGCCGACCAGCGGACCAGTGCCAAAACTCTGTGGCCCGACGCGCGATCGGTGATCGCGTTGGGCATGAGCTACGCACCCGCCGAGGATCCGCGGGCGCTCGGCGCGCAGCCGGGGCGCGGTCGCATTTCGGTCTATGCCCAGGGCGGCGATTATCACAAGACGGTCAAGAAGGCGCTCAAAGCGCTCGCGCGATACATCGTCGCCGAGGCGCCAAGCGAACTCAAGGTGTTCGTGGATACCGCGCCGGTGATGGAAAAGCCGCTGGCGCAGGCGGCGGGGATCGGCTGGCAGGGCAAGCACACCAACTTGCTCAGCCGCGACTATGGCAATTGGCTATTCCTGGGCGTCATCCTGACCAGCCTGGAGCTCGCGCCGGACCCGCCCGAACGGGACGGCGCGCATTGCGGCAGCTGCACGCGTTGCCTGACCGCTTGCCCGACGCAGGCATTCGACGGCCCGCACCGGATCGATGCGCGGCGCTGCATTTCCTATCTGACAATCGAACATGACGGGCCGATCCCGCTCGAGTTTCGCAGCGCGATGGGCAACCGCATCTATGGCTGCGACGATTGCCTGGCGGTGTGCCCGTGGAATCGCTTCGCCGAGGCCGGCGCCGCCAACCGCGCCTTTGTGCCGCGCGCCGAGCTCGCCGCGCCGCGGCTGGCGGATTTACTCGGCCTCAACGATGCCAGCTTCCGCGAAATATTCGCGGGATCGCCGATCAAGCGCATCGGGCGCAATCGGATGATCCGCAACTGCCTGATCGCCGCGGGCAATAGCGGCGACGGGCAGTTAGATTGCGCAATCGCACCGCACCTGAGCGATGCCGACCCGGTCATCGCCGAAGCGGCGCGCTGGGCGCGCGATCAATTGATGCGTTCGAAAGTCGCGATGCACACCGTCTGATTGGTATCGACCCCCGACGGCGCTCGCGTGTCGATATGGGTGACGCGCAGATCATTGACCGTCTGCGGATAGAGATAAGCATCAAGCACGCAGCGCGTATTGCGGAACTGCAATTTGACGCTGCTGCCTTCGCGAACCTGCAGAGCGGGATTGCCGAGGCGGCTGACGAGCTGCGACGGGTTAAGGCCGATCAGGCCGCCGCGCGTGTCGTGAACGCTGGTGGTGGGCGTGATCGGCGCTGGCACGACCGGCTTGGGCGCAGTGGCGCAAGCGGACAGCAGCAGCATGGCGGTGGCGAGGAGGAAGCGCATTGCCCGACGATGCCCGCGAGCGTTTCGCCGCGCAAGGTTGCCGAGCGCCGGGCGCGCGGCTAGGCGGCGCGCTTTCCCCCGCATCCCCGGAGACTTTATGACCGACCGCCGCCTCGACGTGCTCGCCATCGGCAATGCGATCGTCGACGTCATCGCCGATGCGGACGATGCATTTCTGGCGCGCGAAGCGATGGCGAAGGGCGGGATGCAATTGATCGACGAGGCCGAAGCGACGCGGCTGTACGCGGCAATGGGGCCGGCGCGCGAGGCGAGCGGCGGATCGGCCGCGAACACCGTCGCGGGGCTGGCCTCGCTCGGGCTGAGCGCGGGTTTCATCGGCCAGCTTGGCGACGATCAGCTGGGCGCAATCTTCACCCATGACATCCGCAGTCTCGGGGTCGCGTTCGATACCCCGCCGCGCAGCGATGTCGGCGCCACCGCGCGTTGCCTGATCCTCGTCACCCCCGACGCGCAACGGACGATGAACACCTTCCTCGGCGCGGCGCAGGAGCTTGAGCGCGAGGCCGTCGATCCGGCGCATGTGGCGGCGGCGAAGATCGTCTATCTGGAGGGCTATCTATGGGATCCCGCGGCGCCGCGCGCGGCAATGTACCAAGCGATGGACGCCGCGAAAGACGCCGGCGCCAAGGTCGCGTTCACACTGTCCGACAGTTTCGTCGTCGACCGCCACCGCGCCGATCTCCAGCGCCTGCTCGATGAGAAGCGCATCGACATCTTGTTCGCCAATGAAGCCGAAATTTTGATGTTGTCGGGTGCTGCTGACCATGATGCGGCGATCGCCGCGGTCGCGCCGCTGGTCGACACCTTGGTCGTCACGCGCGGCGAGCATGGCGCGATTGCCCAGCGCGGTCGCGAGCGCGCGCAAGTCGCCGCCGAGCCGATCGAACGGCTGGTCGACACCACTGGTGCGGGCGATTTGTTTGCCGCGGGCTTCCTCGCCGGCGAGGCGCGCGGGCTTGGACTCGAGCGCTCACTTCGGCTCGGCGCGATCTGCGCCGCCGAAGTCATCCAGCATTATGGCGCGCGGCCCGAGGCGAGCCTCAAGGCGCTGGCGGGCGATCTGCTCGCATAGAAAAAGGGCGGCCCCGGCGGGACCGCCCTTTGTCATTTCAGTGTGCGGCCACTTAAGGCTTGATCACCGGCTTCCCGCTGGCGTCCTTGGGAGCGTCTTCAGGGAAATATGGCGGCTCGCCGTCGTCCACCGCCGGAGTGCCCTTGGCGAGCTCGCTATTGTGCATGCCGTAGACGAAATAGAGCACGATCGCGGCGAGCACGTACCAGGCGAAGAAGATCAAAACGCGCGATTCGACGGTGAAAATCAGCGCAAAGCACGACAGAATGCCGAGCGCCGGGATCACCGGATAGAGTGGCACGCGATAGCCGCGCTTGATCTCCGGGTGAGTCCGGCGAAGCCAGATCACGGTAAGGCAGACGATGCCGAACGCGGCGAGCGTCCCGACCGAGGTCGCGTCGCCGAGGAAGTTGATGTCGAAGAACCCCGCGGCCGAGGCGACGGCAAGGCCGACCACCAACGTGTTGATCCACGGCGTGCGCAACGTCGGGTGCACGCGCGAGAAGAATTTGGGCAGCAGCCCGTCGCGCGACATGGTGTAGAAAATCCGCGTCTGGCCGTACATCAGCACGAGGATGACCGAGGTCAGGCCGATGATCGCGCCGACCTTGATGGTCTTGGCGAACCACGCCCATTGCGGGCCGAAGGCGTCGACCGCGACCGCGACCGGGTCGGGCACGTTCAAGGCGGTGTAGGGCACGATCAGGGTCATCACGATCGACACCAGGATGTAGATGATGGTGCACACCACGAGGCTGCCGATGATCCCGAACGGCATGTCCTTGGCCGGGTCCTTGGCTTCCTGTCCGGCGGTTGAGACGGCTTCGAAGCCGATATAGGCGAAGAACACGATCGACGCCGCGCGCAAAATCCCGCTCCAGCCGAACTCGCCCTTTTCGCCGGTATTGGGCGGGATGAACGGGTCCCAATTGGGCAAATAGGTCGACATGTTGGTCAGGATGATCGCGCCGCCGACAAGGATGAAGGCGGTCAGAACGGTCACCTTGATGGCGACGATGACATTGTTGAACTTGGCCGATTCCGACACGCCGATGACCAGCAGGATCGCCAGCGCGGCGGACACCAGGAAGGCGGGAAGGTTGAACAGATAGACCAGGGGCGCGCCGTTAACGAGCACGTCGACCCCGTCCTTTTGCAGATGATGGCCCGTGGGCCCGGTAAATTGCGCGGGTATTTGTAAGCCGAAATCGCCGAGCAAACTGACCACATAGCCCGACCAGCCGACCGCCACGACCGAGGCGGCAAGCCCATATTCGAGCACCAGCAGCGCGCCCATCACCCACGCGGCGAACTCGCCTAGCGTCGCATAACTGTAGGTGTAGGCCGAGCCAGACACCGGCAAGGTCGAGGCCAGTTCGGCGTAACACAGGCCGGCGAAGGCGCAGATAATTCCGGCGATCGCGTAGGAAATGAGGACCGCGGGACCGGCGTGGAGCGCCGCCGCATTGCCCGTGCGGACAAAGATGCCCGCGCCGATGATGCAGCCGATGCCGAGGAACACCAGGTTCCACGGACCAAGCGAGCGTTTGAGCTCGCTGGTGCGGGTTTCTTGCTGAATTTGCTCGACACTCTTGCGCAAGCCGATGCGCGCAAGCAGTCCCCGACGTGGAGCCGCAGTGGCCATTCGATCTCCCCTCGAATTGATCTGGAGCGGAGCCTAGCGCCTCAAACGGTCAGGGCAATCCCTTAAGCGGCAAGCATCGGCCCGAGCCGGCGCCCGGCGAACAGATGGACGTGCAAGTGCGGGACTTCCTGCCCGCCGTCGCTGCCGACATTGGCAAGCAGGCGATAGCCCGGTGCCGCCAGCCCGAGATCGCGCGCGACGGTCCCCACTGCGCGGACAAAGCCGGCGATCTCGGCGTCGGTCGCGAGCGCCGAAAAATCGTCCCATGACACATAGGCGCCTTTGGGAATGACCAGCACATGGCGCGGGCTGAGCGGGTTGATGTCGTTGAAGGCAAGCGCATGCTCGTCCTCATAGACCTTGGCACACGGCACCTCGCCACGCAGGATCCGCGCGAAGATGTTGCTGTCGTCATAAGCTTGGGTGGCATCGATGGGCATCACTCGTCTCTTCGCTTGACCGTACAGCGCGCCTCGTTACCACCCGAAAAGATGAGCGACGAGCCGCAAGAAAGCCTGATCCCATACGACGAGATCGTCCAGGACGCGTTGCGCGCGGTGGTCGGTCGCGTGCTGCGCGAGGTCGAGCAGACCGGCGCGCTGCCCGGCGAACATCATTTCTACATCACTTTCAACACGCGGATGCCGGGAGTCGCGATCCCCAAGCATTTGTCCGAGCGCTTCCCCGAAGAGATGACGATCGTCATCCAGCATCGCTTCTGGGATTTGAAGGTCGAGCCCGATGGATTCGCGGTCGGGCTGTCGTTTGGCGGGGTGCCGTCGACGCTGCGCGTGCCGTTCGCCGCGGTCACCCAATTCCACGACCCCGCGGTAGAATTCGCTTTGACCTTCCAGGCCAATGCCGCCGACGAATTGCCCGACGAGCACGAAGCCGCGCAAAATGATTCGCCCGAGGCCGATGCGGCGCCCGCCGAGGACGGATCGAACGTCGTCAGCGTCGACTTCACACGCAAGAAATGAGCAGCACCACGCGCACCGAAAGCGACAGCTTCGGGCCGATCGAGGTTCCCGCCGACGCCTATTGGGGCGCACAGACCGAGCGCTCGATCGAGAATTTCCCGTTCGGCCCGCGCGAACAGATGCCGGTCGAGATCGTCCATGCCCTGGGCTTCGTCAAACAGGCCGCGGCCCGGGTTAATGCGCGGATCGGCGAGCTCGACCCAAAAATCGCCGAAGTTGTCCAGCAGGCCGCCGCCGAAGTCGCGCGCGGCGATCTCGACAATCAATTCCCTTTGGTCATCTGGCAGACCGGGTCGGGCACCCAGTCGAACATGAATGCCAATGAAGTGATCGCCGGACGCGCCAACGAAATCCTCACCGGCAAGCGCGGCGACAAGGATCCGGTCCACCCCAACGACCATGTCAATAAAAGCCAGTCGTCGAACGACAGCTTCCCGACCGCGATGCACATCGCCGCGGCGCGCGCGGTCCATCATCGGCTGCTGCCCGCGCTCAAGATGATCCACGTGCGCCTGGCCGAGCAAGCGCAGCGCTGGGACGGTCTGGTCAAGATCGGCCGGACGCATTTGCAGGATGCGACTCCGCTCACGCTCGGCCAGGAATT